>NZ_DATCTU010000117.1 GCF_036567765.1 Pseudobacteroides sp. | reverse complement strand
TAAAATTTTTAAATAATTTTATCAAGGTTGTTAATAAAATTAAGAGGTGATTATATGGCTAGGGAAGTACTTGGTAAATGCCCGGTATGTGGAAATGACACCATAGTTAAGAGAATAGGCTGCGATGAATGCGGTACAAATATAGAAGGCAGTTTTCAATTATGCAAGTTTTGCAAACTCACTGTAGAGCAAAAATCATTTATAGATGTTTTTATAAAATGCAGAGGCAATATAAAGGAAGTGGAAAAAGAGCTGGGAGTTTCATACCCTACCGTTAAAAATAGGCTTGAAGATGTTGCGAATGCACTTGGGCATCAGCAGGATCAGGATGCTTCTGTATCCAGTAAGAAAAAGGACATACTGGATAAGCTCAATAAAGGAGAAATTTCTGCTGAGGAAGCTATAAGTTTGCTGAAAGAATAATAGTGATATAGAGTGATATAAATTGTATCAAAGACACCTTGATCAGGAGGGATTAAAACTATGCCAAATAATGAAGAAAAATTACTTATACTTAAAATGCTGGAAGAAGGAAAAATTTCAAGTGAGGAAGCTGCCAAGCTTTTGGAAGCTTTAGAAGGTTCCGGTTCAGGAAGCGGTCGTGAGGAAGGCTCAAATAAGCAGCACAGACAGGTCAATTTTCAATTTGAGGTTGAAAAAGTTAAAGAAAAAATGCAGGATTGGAAAAAAGAGTTTAAACAAAACATTAAAGGCTACAAAGAAGGTGAATTTGATAAAACGGTTGAGGACTTTGTTGATAAGGCTGAGAAGCTTGGTAAGAATTTGGCAGCTACAACCTACGGTGTTCTTGATAAAATGGTAGATTTCGTAGGCAGTTTTATAGATACAAATGCTTTTAATGTATTCGGCAGCTACAAGGTAGAAGACAGATCCTTCGAGTGGATTGCAACAGAAGGAATGGATATAGATATTGAGGGTACAAACGGCAGTATAATTGTAAAGAAGCATGATGACAATAAAATAATTGTAAAATCCAAGGTAAGAAGTCCTCAGAACAATGCGGATGAAATTCTCGGGCTTATACAAGATGACTGCAAATTCTCCATTAAAATAAATAAAGCAATGAATGTAAGTGTAACACATGAGATATATATTCCGGCAATTAAGTTTAAAAGTATGAAATTTACTACAACTAACGGTAAAATATACGTAGAGGATACAATTTCACAGGATTTCCAGTGCAGCACCAAGAATGCCCATATAGAGATAATGGGAGTAAATAGTGACAATATAAAGCTGAGCACCAAAAATGCAAGAATCCAGGCAAGTTATCTTATATCAAAGGTAATAGAGATTGATACAACCAACGCAACTCTTGATATAAAGCACATAAAGGCAGAAAAAATCAAAGCATTATCCACCAATGGCAGACTTTTGGCTGAAAATATAAAAAATCCCGATGGTATTAAAGTTATTGATATATACTTCAAAACATCAAATGCATGGATTAAAATCAATATGAATGATATGAACAGTAATGGCTATAAAGTTAAGGCACAGACCTCCAACGGCGGAATTAACCTTTTGATACCACAGATTATTTATAATAACCTTGGAAAACAAGGCTTAGGCGGGGCTACTGTTGAGGCGGAGAGTGTAAACTTTAATGAGGCGGAGCATAAGGTTTATATAACAGCAGAAACTGCAAACGGCTATATAGAAATTGTAAAATAGCATACTTAAGTTTCATTGATTATCACTTAAGGCAAGGCGAACTACACTTTAGAGGGTAGGAGACCTTGTCTTTTTATACGTATGAATAAGGATTGATTAATTGCTTTTATGCAAAATCTGTGGATAATATTTTAAAATTATGTTATAATAATTCACCGTGGATTGAAATTTTTGATTATTGAGGTGCAAAATGTTTGATAAACTTCAAGCTGCTGAGGATAGATTTGAAGAAATAAATCATAAGCTCAGTGATCCTTCTGTTATAGGCAATCAGGAAGAGTACAGAAGGTATATGAAAGAGCATTCCGAACTGTCGGAGATTGTTGAGAAATACAGGGAATATAAAAAAGTGAGCAAGGATATTGCCGATGCTAGAGAACTTCTTCAAGACAAGCTTGATGCTGACTTCAGGGAGATGGTTCAGGCAGAGTTCAAAGAGTCTGAGGATAAGTTGGAAGTTATAAAAAGGGAACTTAAAATATTACTGATTCCAAAGGACCCAAATGATGACAGAAGTGTTATTGTTGAAATAAGAGGTGGAGCAGGCGGGGAAGAGGCTGCATTGTTTGCTCAGGTCCTTTTCAGAATGTATACAAGGTATGCTGAAAGTAAAAGATGGAAGGTAGAAATTTTAGATTCAAATCCAACCGAGCTTGGCGGATTCAAGGAAGTTGTATTTTCAATTGAAGCAAAAGGGGCATACAGCCGTCTCAAATTTGAAAGTGGTGTACACAGGGTTCAAAGGGTTCCCTCCACTGAAGCCAGCGGCAGGATACATACATCTACAATCACCGTTGCTGTATTGCCGGAAGTTGATGATGTTGAGGTGGATATCAATCCTGCTGACCTGCAGATTGATACTTACAGGGCAGGTGGTGCCGGTGGTCAGCATATCAACAAAACTGAATCGGCCATAAGGATTACCCATATTCCTACAGGTTTGGTAGTGACCTGTCAGGATGAGCGTTCCCAGCATAAAAACAAGGACAAGGCTATGAAGGTTTTAAGATCAAAGCTTTATGATATTGCAGAGGAACAAAAGAACTCAGAGGTTGCCCAGGCAAGAAAGAGTCAGGTTGGAACAGGTGACAGGAGCGAGAGGATTAGGACATATAATTATCCCCAGGGAAGGGTTACAGATCATAGAATAGGTCTTACCTTATATAAGCTAGAGAGCATTGTTGAGGGAGATATTGATGAGATAATCGACGCTCTTATTACTACAGATCAGTCAGAGAAGCTTGGAAGCGGAGCTATGGATGACGAGGATTAAAAGGTTGCCAAATCGCAATGGATTTTGATATAAAATAGCTATATATATAATTTTAAGCTCACCAATTGAATAAGAATTAATATGCAGATTGCAAACCAGCCTGCAAATAATTATTCTTAACATTGGAGTGAGTTTATGGATTTGTTATTAAAAGTATCATTAATAGGCCTTATCTCGGGGATTGCAGGAACAGGTGCCGGGGGATTAATGGCTTTTTTTATTAAAGATATATCCAACCGGACACTTGGCTTTATTATAGAGTTTTCATCAGGCCTTATGACGGCAGTTGTTTGTTTTGAGCTTCTGCCTGAGGCTTTCGGCTTTGGGGGGATATATCTTACGTTTGCAGGCGTAATAGCAGGGATATTGACTATAATTGCAGTTGAGGAATTTATTAACAGTTCAGATTACATAAAAAAGAGTTATAAAAACTCAAGTTTATTAAAGACGGGCATACTAACAGCAATAGGGTTGGCACTGCACAATTTTCCTGAAGGGATCGCAGTAGGTTCAGGATTTGGGGCTTCTGTAGAGTTGGGAATCGCCATAACTTTTGTGATATTGGTTCATGACATTCCTGAGGGGATCGCAATGGCACTACCTATGAAGCTTGGAGGACTAAGTAAATTTAAAGCATTTTTTTACACTGCATTGACAGGGGTACCAATGGGCATCGGAGCCTTTATAGGTGCGTTCCTCGGAGGTATATCCAAAGATCTCATTGGAGCATGCCTGGGGTTTGCGGGCGGATGTATGATTTATATAGTTCTGGGTGAGTTGATACCCCAGTCAAAAAGTTTGTACAAAGGCAGGCTGCCTGTTATAGGGAATATATTGGGTCTTATATGTGGTATAATTGTGTCTGTAAATTAATTCTTCCACTAAAGACGGATTAAAGGAGCAGAGATTTGAAAACAATTATAAAGAGTATTGATAAAAACAATATTGATATTAAAGATATTGATGAAGCGGCTTCCATATTGAGGGAGGGCGGGCTTGTCGCGTTTCCTACCGAAACGGTTTATGGATTGGGAGCAAAGGCACTTGACCATAAGGCAGTAGGCAAAATATTTAGTGCAAAGGGAAGGCCATCTGACAATCCACTTATTGTGCATGTTTCAGACGTGGATATGGTCAAGGGCCTTGTTAAGGAAATACCAAGATTGGCACTTAAATTGATGGAAGAATTTTGGCCGGGGCCATTAACCTTGATTATGGAAAAATCAAGCTCCGTTCCTGAAATTATTACGGCAGGGCTTAATACGGTGGCGGTAAGGATGCCGGCACATCCTATAGCCTTGAAGGTTATCGAGAGATCGGGGGTTCCTGTTGCTGCACCAAGTGCAAATATTTCAGGAAGACCAAGCCCGACAGAGGCTGTACATGTAATTGAAGACCTTATGGAAAAGGTTGAAATGATTATTGATGGGGGCAGCTCTCAAATAGGCCTTGAGTCAACGGTTCTGGATGTTACGGTTAGCCCACCCATGATTTTGAGGCCGGGTGGAGTGACGTTGGAGCAGCTTAAGGAGTTTGTGGGGGAAGTTGATATTGACAAGGCAATTCTAGCAAACTATCAGGATGATGTTAAACCGAAATCACCTGGGATGAAATATACTCATTATTCGCCGAAGGCAGATGTTATCATAATTGAAGGAAATATAAAAGCTTGTGTAGAAAAGATCAGAGAACTGGCTGAGGATTATGTTAAAAAGGGTGTAGCTGTAGGTATACTGGCTACCGAGCAAACTAAAGAGAGATATACTATAGGAATAGTTAAATCTTTAGGGGACAGGGAAAGGCCGGACACCATTGCTTCCAATCTGTTTAAAGGGCTAAGGTGCCTTGATAATGAGGGCGTTGGCGTAATACTTGCTGAGGCAGTGGAATACGGGGGAGTTGGACTTGCAGTCATGAACAGGATGAAAAAAGCAGCCGGTTATAATATTGTTAAAGTATGATTAGTATAGAGGTGATAATGTGAAGCATATTTTGTTTGTATGTACAGGCAATACCTGCAGAAGCAGTATGGCAGAAGGCCTATTTAGAAGTCAACTGGAAAAGGATCCGGTGCTTAGTGATAAACTAACAGTTGAGTCAGCCGGCGTTAATGCATTTGATGGAGATATGGCCAGCACCAATTCAATAAAGGTTTTGAATGAAAGATTTGACATTGATATTAGTGGACACAGGGCAAAGCTGATAAATAAACACTTGGTTAATAAAGCGGATATTATTCTGACAATGACTGCTGGCCATAGGGATTCTTTGGTTTACAATTTTCCTGAAGCCAAGGATAAGACTTATACAATAAAGGAATTTGTGAGACTCAACCTAAAGGGTATGAATAATGGAGGAAATTTGGATATAAAGGATCCTTACGGAGGTTCTAAGGAGATTTATGAAAAGTGTGCCGAGGAAATACTTTCAGAGATAAGACAGGTGCTGACTATCCTTAAGGGTTATTTTGATGTCTAGGGATTTAATCACTTTTACTGATTTTGCAATTTATTTTTTTTGACATAAAGTACTCAATAATATAAAATGAAAAAGGGTGAAAAAATTGATAGGTATAGGCAGCGATCATGGCGGTTTTAACTTAAAAAATGAAATAATTAAATTTCTTACGGACAAAGGCTATGAGGTAAAGGATTTCGGAACTTGCAATACTGAGTCTGTTGATTATCCCAGCTTTGGAGAGGCTGTTGCCGAAGCTGTAAGTAAAGGGGAATGCGAAAAGGGTATAGTTATATGCGGTACAGGTATAGGTATATCTATTGCAGCAAATAAAGTTAAGGGAATAAGAGCGGCTCTTTGTACAGATTCATATATGGCAAAAATGTCCAGAGAGCACAATGACTCAAATATTCTTGCATTAGGAGAAAGGGTACTGGGTTTGGGAGTAGCTCTTGATATAGTGGAAACCTGGTTAGACACCAAGTATCTTGGGGGAAGGCACCAGTTAAGACTTGATAAAATTTCTCAAATTGAAGAGAAAAATGGTAGTAAATAAATTAAATTTTTTTACGAAAGGAATATTACAAATGAAAAATGTTCATCTTCTTGACCATCCGCTTATTCAGCACAAAATTTCTTTATTAAGGGATATAAATACCGATACAAAGGAATTCAGAGAACTTGTACAGGAAGTCTCCATGCTTATGGGATATGAAGTTACAAGGAACATGTCTTTAAAGGAAGTTGAAATTGAAACTCCTGTCGGAATTGCAAGAACTAAGATTATTTCCGGCAAAAAGCTTGGTATTGTGCCGGTTTTGAGGGCCGGTCTGGGTATGGTAGACGGTATGCTTCAGCTGCTTCCCATGGCAAAGGTAGGTCATATAGGCTTATACAGGGATCCCGAGACTTTAGAGCCGGTTGAATATTACTGCAAGCTGCCTTATGATATTGAGGAGAGAGACATAGTAATTTTGGATCCTATGATTGCTACCGGTGGCTCTGCTTCAAGTGCGATTTCTTACTTGAAGGAGAGAAATGTAAACAATATTAAATTAATGTGTTTGATTGCTGCAAAGCCTGGGATCGAAAAGATAAACAAGGATCACCCTGAGGTCGAGATTTATTGTGCAGCGATAGATGAATCTCTTAATGATCATGGGTATATTGTTCCCGGTTTGGGAGATGCCGGAGATAGATTATTTGGAACAAAATAACATTTAATTGAGTTTTATTTTATCCGATATATATTAAAGTTAAATGTGGTTTATGGAGGTCAAAATGAGGCCATCATGGGATGAGTATTTCATGGATATAGTCGATCTTATTAAAAGCAGATCGACATGCATTAGAAGGCAGGTTGGAGCACTGATTGTAAAGGATAAGAGGATACTGGCAACCGGCTATAACGGAGCACCTACAGGCTGCAAACATTGTTCGGACATTGGCTGCCTGAGGGATCAGCTAAATATTCCTTCAGGACAGAGGCACGAATTGTGCAGGGCTATCCATGCCGAGCAAAATGCTATTGTACAGGCGGCAAATTCAGGTGTTAGTTTAAGCGGCGGTACTTTGTATGTAACAATTCAACCATGTGTTTTGTGTGCAAAAATGGCTATCAATGCAGGTATAAAGAAAATAGTATTCAGAGGGGATTATCCCGATGAGTTATCTATGGAACTTTTAAAAGAAGCCGGTATAAGGGTAGTCAGGATGTAAATATTTTTACAAAAGAAGGTGTTATTCATGGGTTTGACATATGAATATATAGTATCCTTTATATTGGCATTTATTGTGTCTTTGTGTGCGACTCCTATTGCTAAGAAAGCTGCATACAAATTCGGAGCAATTGATGTACCCAAAGATGATAGAAGAGTTCACAAAAAGCCTATTCCCAGACTGGGGGGATTGGCTATTGTGGCAGGATTTTTTGTTACTTTATTGTTTAATATTATAAACGATGCTATTACAAGCGGAGAAGCATTTGAGCTAAGTACCCAGATGCTAGGACTTATAGGTGGAATAACTATTATAGTCATAATGGGTATCATAGATGATATAAAGCAGCTAGGACCCAAGATTAAGTTTTTGATTCAGTTTGTAGCGGCAATAATTGTGGTGATTACAGGAACCAAAATTAATGTTTTGTATGGGTTTGGTCTAAGCCCATATATATCCTATCCGCTGACGGTTTTTTGGATTATAGGAATAACCAATGCGATTAATCTGATTGATGGTCTGGATGGGTTGGCTGTAGGAGTTTCGTCTATTGCATCATTATCCTTATTCTTTGTGTCGATAATTACATCAAGGTGGGATATAGCGATAATAACTGCCATATTGGCTGGTTCAACACTAGGTTTTCTGCCTTTTAATTTTAACCCGGCCAAGATATTTATGGGGGATACAGGGGCTTATTTTCTAGGTTTTACATTAGGTGTAATTTCAATTCAGGGGACAATAAAATCATATACAGCTATTGCAATAGCAATTCCTCTTTTAGTTCTTGGGCTGCCGTTGTTTGATACAATAACAGCCATATTAAGAAGGTTGGCTGGCGGTAAATCCATAATGTCGGCAGACAGAGGACACATTCACCACAAGCTTATGGATATGGGGCTTAATCAGAGGCAGTCTGTTGTTGCAATATATACTGCCAGTGGGGCATTGGGATTGTGTGCAATAGTACTTGCAGGCAGAGGTGTTTTAAGTGCCATAATACTCGTAGCGGCGTTGTCCATTTTCATAATTGGGGGAGCAAAGTTTATGACAGAAATAGATCCTCAATCTGATGAAGAAGATGGAGCTATTGATGCAGCGGAAAACAAGGTAAGTACAGATAAAACACTTTAGTTAACGCAGTATCCGACATTTTAATTAAACAAAGGAGCTTATTATGAAGAAGTTAAAGGTTATAACCGTTTTTGGGACAAGGCCTGAAGCAATAAAAATGGCACCTTTAGTCAAAGAAATGGAAAAATATGCTCAGATTGAATCAATCGTATGTGTTACAGCACAGCACAGGCAGATGCTTGACCAGGTTTTAGAAATGTTTGGCATTATTCCTGATTATGATTTAAATATAATGCAAGACAGGCAGACGTTAAAGGATATAACAATAAGAGCGTTAGACGGTCTATGTGATGTTTTCGCAAAAATATCTCCCGATATCGTTTTGGTGCATGGAGATACTACCACAACATTTGTGGCAAGCCTTGCGGCTTTTTACAACAAGATCAGTGTGGGGCATGTTGAAGCAGGACTAAGGACTTTCGACAAATACTCACCTTATCCCGAGGAAATGAACAGAAAACTTACAGGGGCATTGGCGGAGTATCATTTTTCGCCAACAGCCGTAAATAAATCCAACCTTATTAATGAAGGTGTTGGGGAAGATAGGATATACATAACAGGCAATACAGTAATTGATGCATTAAAAACTACTGTAAAGAAAGACTATGTTTTTGAAAACGAAAATTTGAGACAGGTTAACTTTAAGGATAAACGAGTTTTAACGGTTACAGCACACAGGAGAGAGAACCTTGGAGAGCCCTTAGCAAATATTTGCAAAGCACTAAGAGCCATTTCACAAAAATTTGATGATGTTGAGATTGTTTATCCGGTTCATTTAAATCCTGTGGTTCAGGAAACCGCCAGGTCAATAATGGGTGAGTGTGCTAATGTTCATCTTATATCACCGATCGGTGTTTCAGACATGCACAACCTGATGAATTTGTCCTATATGGTACTAACGGATTCGGGAGGTTTACAGGAGGAGGCTCCTTCTTTAGGAAAACCTGTTCTGGTATTACGAAATGAGACTGAGCGTCCAGAGGCAGTGAAAGCTGGAACGGTTAAGATAGCCGGAACCGATGAAGCACGGATAATTTCTTTGGCATCAGAGCTTTTAGAAGATAAGAATGAATACAATAAAATGGCAAAAGCTGTTAATCCATATGGTGACGGTTCAGCCTCCGAGAGAATTACCAAGGCCTTGCTGTACGAGTTTGGATATATTGAATCAAAGCCTGTGGAATTCAAAGTATGATGCAATTAGTGGCTATATTATAGTGTTAAATAAAAGTCCCGGACTGTTTTTGAAATAGGCCGGGATTTGTTTCTTTTGCTCTACTTTGCATCACTTGTATAAAAAGAGTTTTTTACAATGACAATGTCAACTCGTCTGTTTATCCTTTTATTATAAGTAGTGGTGTTAGGTGCCTTTGGCCTATATTCACCAAACCCTATTGCGGATATTTTCAATGGGTTAAGCCCTGCAGTATCTATCAATGTCCGAACTACATTCGTTGCACGTGCCGATGACAGCTCCCAGTTGGAGGGGAATAACGCGGTGTTAATAGGGTCGTTGTCCGTATGTCCCTCTACCCTTATCTGATTCCCGGGAAGGGATTTTATTATTTTACCGATTTCAGCCAAAGTTGTTTTCGCGGATGTTTCATATACGGCACTACCGCTTTTAAAAAGAAGGTTGTCTTGCATGGATATTTCAACACCACGCTCCTGGACATTAACTGTCACCTGATCCATGAGGCCTTTTTCCCTAACTAGGGACTCCACCCTCCTTTTAACTTCTTCCATCTGTTTCTTCTCAAGATTGTCGGGAATTACCGTAGAAGTGCTTCCTTCATTTAAATCAATAAGCGAATTTGAAGTGCCGGTTGTGCCAATATAGGTCCCAGCCTGGCTGCTGCCCAGCTCTTCCCTTAAGGATGCAGCCAATTGGTTGAATTTTTCGGCATCAACCTGGCTCATTGCGTATAATATAATGAAAAATATAAGGAGTAAATTCATGAGATCGGAATAGGTAAGCAGCCAGCGTTCAGTATTGTCCTTAACAAGCTTAACTTTATTTGCCAAATTTTATCACCCCACTGCCTTTGTCACCCTTTCCATTAAGCTGCTCGAGAAGTTTAAGGTTTAGCTTTTCTTTAATAATTCTCGGGTTTTCTCCTGCTTGAATAGAAAGCAATCCCTCAATGATGAGTTCGTTGAACATAACTTCTTTTTCTGCTTTTGACTTTATTCTTCCGGCTAGTGGTAAATATACCAGATTAGCCAGACCTACACCGTACATTGTTGCTATAAAAGCAACTGCTATACTGTGGGCCAGCTCTTTTGTGTCAGAACCCATGTCCCCCAGGATTAGAACCATACCCATAACTGTACCGAGAACTCCCATAGTAGGAGAAAAACCTCCGGCAGCTTCCAATATTTTAATATTTGATTCATAGATACGAAATTTTAGCTCGCTTTCTCTTTTTAGAATATCCTTTATTACCTCTCCTTCAACCCCATCAACTACCAAAGCAATGCCTTTTTTTAAAAGTCCTGCCTCGCTTTCCATTTCGCTATCCTGAATGTATTGTTCCAGGCTCAGAAGACCATCCTTCCTTGCTTTCTCTGAAAGTTCGGATATTTTTAGAATAATGCCAACTTCATCATGCTTTTGTTCTTTAAATAATAATCTGAGTGCAAAAGAAAGCTTTTTTAGTTCCGATAATGGAAAGGTAAGGGCTGTTGCACCTATGGTTCCCCCAATAACTATGATTGCAGAGGTTTTTTGAAGGAGGGCACCAATTGTTCCACCTTCCATAACATAACCGAACAGTACACTTGCAAAGCCTATTGCCAAAGCAAAAATCGCTGCTATATCCATATAAAATCCACTCCTGATTTAGATGTCTAAAATTGACTGTTAATGGGGTTTATAAGTAAATAAATGTAAGCGAATTCTTCATTTTATCCCAAAAAATTCTATATTAATTTGTATTGATTTCAATATACAGTTGTGATATTATTAACAAAAGCTTTTTGTTTGCCTATAACAGGAACTTTATGAATAGATTTGATAAAAAGAAAGATACTATTTATCAATGTGTTTATCGGAACTATTATAAGTAAACTTTAATTAAAATATAGATAACTTTTAACCAGTTTTAAAAGTTATATCTAATAAGGGATAAGAAATTGCTCAAAACAAAATATGAGAAATATATTATAAAAAGATCTGCTGTATTATTTTTATTGATTGCAGTGGTGGATTTTATTTTTTTAAAGAATAAGTTTCTTGTTTTTTTTGGCCTTTTGATTGGTAGTACTTTCAGTATAATTAAATTTGGCATGTGGGCTATCTTATTATCTAAGTTCTTTTTACCTTCTCGCAATGGAGCTGTGGTAGTTAAGTCCATTGTCATTTTCTTGCTGTTATTTGGGGGGACAGCGTTATTATTTGTTATTTCAGTATTAATAAATATGTCATTACTTATAGGGGTTACAGAAGGGGTACTTCTTGTACCTTTTACGGTTTTCTTTTTAAGTTTGATTGGAGGAGCCGGTATAAAAAATAATGATTTTATTAAATAAATAGACATAAAGTAAATAGAAGTTTAGTACGATATGGATTATTATAGTCTAAATAACTTTTCAAGAAGGTGATGTAGATGCATAGTGAAGAATTGATGCATAAGATGCAGTATAAGGCCTACGATATCAATATTTTTGGTCTGCACATTCCTATATCGGATTCAATTATAGTAATGTGGATAGTGATGGCTGTATTAATAATATTTTCAATTGTTTTTACCAGAAAGCTGCGTATGGTTCCGACAGGAAAGCAAAACGTGGTGGAGGCTGTGGTTGAGTTTGTTAATAACTTTACCAAAGGCAGTCTAGGGCATCAT
The DNA here is from genome assembly GCF_036567765.1 of Pseudobacteroides sp. Classification (NCBI taxonomy): domain Bacteria; kingdom Bacillati; phylum Bacillota; class Clostridia; order Eubacteriales; family Oscillospiraceae; genus Pseudobacteroides; species Pseudobacteroides sp. Next base: position 14,070 of record NZ_DATCTU010000117.1, on the reverse strand, counting down.
TGGAGACCATTTGCTCCCTACTTTGGGACCATGCTTCTTTTCTTATTATTTTCCAATATAATATCAATTTTTAATGTAATTCCTACCGGAAAGGCTATTGCAGAATATACAGGGCTAAGCTTTTTAGAGCATTTACCTGAGATTGCACCGCCTACAAAAGATATGAATGTAGCTGCTGCCTTAGCTATAATGTCCATAGTACTGGTTTTATTTGCCGGGATAAAGTTTAAAGGTGTTAAAGCATGGCTAAAAAGTTTTATAGAGCCGCTGCCGATAATGCTGCCTTTTAAAATATTGGAGTATTTTGTTAGGCCATTATCGCTTTGTCTTCGTTTATTTGGTAACATATTGGCGGCCTTTACAATTATGGAATTGATATATATAGCTGAGCCATTCCTATTACCGGGTGTGTTCAGTATATATTTTGATTTGTTTGATGGTGGACTTCAAGCATATATATTTGTATTTTTGACTTCGCTTTATGTTGCAGAAGCTATTGAGTAAGGAGGTGAAACAATGGATAGTTCAGGATTAATTGCAATTGCAGCAGGTATTGCTGTGCTAACTGGTGCGGGAGCAGGAATAGGAATAGGTATTGGTACATCTAAAGCTGCTGAAGCTGTTTCAAGGCAGCCGGAGGCATCTGGTAAAATAATGTCCATAACTCTTGTTGGTTTGGCATTGGCAGAAGCCACTGCCATTTATGGACTTTTGATTGCCATACTGCTGTTCACAAAACTTGGAGGATGATTTGCGTTATTTACCGTTAGATTGTGTGGGAGGGTTTCCTCCCACACAAAATGATTGATGCAATAAATTCTTCAGACTTAAATGAAGAATTGATTCTATAGATAATGATTTATTATGAAAGGATGAATCAAAGATGTTAATTTATTTTGAAAAGTGGAGATTCATTTTAGTTTTTATTAACTTATTAGTTTTATATTTTTTTATGCGAAAGTTTTTATTTAAGCCTGTTACACAATTTATGGAAAATAGAACAAAGGCAATTAAGGATTCTATTGACAATGCTGAAAGAGCCAATGCTCAAGCAAATGACTTAAAGCAGAAATACGAGGAGCAGTTAAGGGCATCCAAAAATGAGGCGGATCAGATCATAAATGATGCTAAAGCCAGAGCAAATAAGGAATATGAGGCAATATTAAGTAATGCCAGGAAAGATGCAGAGGGTATTCTTGCAAGAGCCAGAGAAGAAGTTGAACGTGAAAGGGCTCAGATGCTAAAGGATGTAAGAAGCCAGGTTACCGGGCTGGCACTTGTAGTTGCTTCTAAGGTTGTTGAAGCAAATATGGATAATGAAAAGAACAGGGTATTGGCAGAAAAATTTATTGATGAGGCAGGTGCAGCATAATGCCCTTAGTAGATAGAAGATATGCGGAGGCATTGGTGGAAATAGCCGATGAAGCCGGGGACATGGATCGGTTTCAGAATGAGTTGGCACAGATAACCGGCATATACAAGGATCAGCAGGATTTCAGGCTTTTTCTTATTAACCCTGAGGTTAAGATTGATACCAAAAAGGATATTTTAAACAATATTTTTTCCAAAAGCCTCAAGCCTGAGATTTTTAAATTTTTGATGCTGCTTCTAGATAAGGGCAGAATAAGAAACTTGCCCGGAATAAATGGTGAATTTATAAAGCTTGCGGATAACAGGCGGAATACACTTAATATCACCATTATATCGGCAGCAAAATTGGAAGAAGATCAAGTAGCAAGGATTAAAGAGAAGTATGGTAAGGAATATAGAGCATCAAGAGTTAAGGCAAATATAGAGATTGATCAAAGCCTTATCGGTGGAGTAAAGGTAAAGATTGGCGATAAGGTTATTGACGGTTCGGTTAAAGGAAGGCTCGAAAGCATTAAAGAGCTTTTAATAAAATAACAGTAAAGATCAATGTTGTAAAATCACTTTGTGATTTTTGTTGTTGTGAATTTTATAGCCTGATATATATTTTATGACGAGGTGAGAAAGATGAATTTGAGACCTGAAGAAATTACTTCGATAATAAAACAGCAAATAGAAAATTATGGGGTTAAATCAAAAACTGATGATGTTGGATATGTTTTGCAATCAGGTGACGGTATAGCCAGAATATATGGACTTGAAGGCTGTATGTACGGTGAGCTCCTTGAGTTTGAAAACGGCATACGCGGCATGGCTCTTAATCTTGAGGAAGACAATGTTGGATGCGTTCTTTTGGGAGATGCTGAGGGTATAAAGGAAGGAACAAGCGTAAAACGTACAGGTACTACAGTGCAGGTGCCTGTCGGTAAAGAGTTGATAGGAAGAGTTGTTAACCCATTAGGCTATCCTCTCGACGGTAAGGGTGAGATAAAAACTACAAAATTTAGGCCTTTGGAATATTTGGCACCGGGTGTTGTGCACAGAAAATCTGTTAATACTCCTCTCCAGACGGGCTATATGGCAATTGATGCAATGATTCCTATCGGAAGAGGACAGAGAGAGCTTATCATAGGCGACAGGCAGACGGGAAAAACTGCCATAGCTATTGACACCATTATTAACCAAAAAGGAAAGAATGTTATTTGTATATATGTAGCAATAGGTCAGAAGGCCTCTACTATTGCCGGTATAATAAACACTTTGGAGCAGTTCGGTGCAATGGAGTATACAATCGTTGTATCGTCTACAGCCAGTGAAATGGCTACGGTTCAGTATATAGCACCCTATGCGGGATGTGCAATGGCAGAAGAATTTATGTACAACGACCATAGGGATGTTCTTATCATTTATGACGATCTTTCAAAGCATGCTGTTGCATACAGGGCAATGTCGCTGCTTTTGAGAAGACCGCCCGGAAGAGAAGCTTACCCGGGGGATGTATTTTATCTGCACTCAAGACTTCTGGAAAGATCAGCAAGACTTAGCGATGAATTGGGAGGCGGCTCAATCACTGCACTTCCTATAATAGAAACTCAGGCAGGAGATGTTTCTGCTTATATCCCCACTAACGTAATATCTATTACAGACGGTCAGATATTCCTTGAGTCGGAGCTTTTCTTCTCAGGTCAAAGACCGGCCTTGAATGTTGGTATATCTGTATCCAGGGTTGGTGGAGCTGCACAGATAAAGGCCATGAAGAAGGTTGCAGGGCCTCTTAGAATAAACCTTGCACAGTACAGGGAGTTGGCAGTTTTTGCCCAATTTGGATCTGACCTTGATAAAGCCACCAGAGAAAAGCTGATGCAGGGTGAAAGGCTGATGGAAACCTTGAAACAGCCTCAGTACTCCCCAATACCTGTAGAACATCAGGTAATAATGCTTTATGTGGCATCAAATAAGTACTTAATGGATATTGAAGTTAAGGAAGTCAGAAAGTTTAACACCGAGCTTATTAAATTTATGGATGAGAAATATCCTCAGGTTGCAAAGGCTATAGCTGAAACCGGTGAACTTAAGACTGAAACAGAAGAACTGCTTAAAAAGGCTATAGATGAATTTAAAAAGAACTTCAAGAGGTAGGTGGTGCTGTTATGGCAAATATGCGTGAAATTAAGTCAAGAATGAAAAGCATAAAGGAAACAAGACAAATAACAAAGGCAATGAAGCTTATTTCCGCTGCAAAATTAAAAAAAGCCAGACAGCAGCTTGATCAGACCAAGCCGTTCTTTGACAAGGTCAGGGCTACAATTGGAGATATACTAATGCACAGCGGCAAAATAGACAATATTTACTTTGATCTAAGGAACGAAAAAGAGGGAAAGCGAAAGTGTTATGTGATTATTACCGGAGATAAAGGGCTTGCCGGAGGATATAACCATAACATTATTAAGCTTGCTGAAGGTGAGATAAATAAAGACCCCAATTCTCTCCTGCTTGTTGCAGGGCATATGGGAAGAGGCCATTTTATTAGAAAGAAGTACAATGTGGATACCGAGTTTGATTACCCGGTGCAGAATCCAACAATATATAGAGCAAGAGACGTTGCTGAAAATATACTGGAATTGTTTAAAAACGGTGTTGTAGATGAAGTGTTTCTTATTTACACCAAGATGATTTCGTCTATAACTCTAGAACCAAAGATAATGCAGATTTTACCGTTAACTATTGAGGACTTAAGGGAAGACGTAAATGCTAAAGAGGTTAAGATTGATGAAAGCCTTTCGTATGAACCGTCTCCTCAGGCTGTTTTTGATGTGCTTATTCCAAAGTATGTTAAGGGTATAATTTACGGTGCATTGGTAGAGGCTTTCACAAGCGAGCAGAACGCCAGAATGTCAGCAATGGATAATGCAACAACCAATGCGGATGAAATGCTCAAGATTTTAAATCTCAATTATAATAGAGCGAGACAGGCAGCAATCACTCAGGAAATTTCTGAAATTGTGGGAGGGGCTGCAGCCCTGTCTTAAGAAATAATTGAAGAATTACTTAGAAATTTATATATATATTACTTTGAACGGAGTGAGATTATTATGGCCTCAAATGTCGGAAAGATAATGCAAATAATTGGTCCCGTTATAGACGTCAGGTTTGAAAGCGGCAGTCTGCCCAAAATATATAATGCAATAAATATTAAAAGGGGTGAAGATACTGTTGTTGTAGAGGTTATGCAGCATCTTGGAAATGATACGGTAAGATGTGTTGCCATGTCTTCAACAGACGGGCTTGTAAGAGGACTTGATGCAGTAGATACCGGGGCCCCTATCAAGGTTCCAGTGGGTAAGGAAGTCTTGGGAAGGGTGTTTAATGTACTTGGTGAGACGGTTGATGAAGCTGGTGATGTAAAGACAAACAATAAATATCCCATTCACAGGCCGGCACCAAGCCTTGAAAATCTGAAGCCTTCAACTGAGATTCTTGAAACGGGAATAAAGGTTATCGATCTTCTTGCACCATATGCAAAGGGTGGAAAAATAGGACTTTTTGGTGGTGCAGGTGTTGGAAAAACAGTTCTTATTCAGGAACTAATAACAAATGTAGCAAATGAACACGGTGGATTCTCAGTATTTACCGGTGTTGGAGAAAGAACCAGAGAAGGAAACGACCTCTGGGTTGAAATGAAGGAGTCAGGAGTTTTGCAGAAAACCGCCATGGTTTTTGGACAGATGAATGAGCCGCCTGGAGCAAGAATGAGAGTTGGCCTTACGGGACTTACAATGGCAGAGTACTTCAGAGATGAATTGGGGCAGGACGTTTTGCTGTTCGTTGACAATATATTCAGATTCATTCAGGCTGGTTCAGAGGTTTCTGCGTTGCTGGGAAGGGTTCCGTCAGCCGTCGGTTACCAGCCCACCCTCGCGAACGACGTAGGTGAACTTCAGGAAAGAATTACATCTACAAAGAAAGGGTCAATAACATCAATTCAGGCTGTATATGTGCCAGCTGATGACCTCACTGACCCTGCTCCGGCAACCACGTTTGCCCACCTGGATGCGACTACTGTTTTATCAAGACAAATAGTTGAAGAAGGAATATATCCTGCTGTTGACCCCCTTGACTCAACATCAAGAATACTTGATCCGAGAATATTAGGAGAAGAGCATTACCAAGTAGCATTGAAGGTCCAGGAAATACTTCAAAGGCTCAAAGAGCTTCAGGATATCATAGCAATTCTCGGTATGGATGAGCTTTCAGAGGAAGATAAACTGACGGTTTACAGAGCAAGGAAAATAAAGAGATTCCTGTCACAACCGTTCTCAGTTGCTGAAACCTTTACCGGCTACAAGGGTAAATATGTTCCTGTAAAGGAGACCATAAGAGGATTTAAGGAAATTATAGACGGAAAAATGGATGATATTCCGGAGTCATGCTTCTACATGAAGGGAACCATTGATGAAGTTTATGAAGAAGCCAAGAATATGTAGGGGGTGTGAATATGGCATCCAAGTTTATGCTTGAAATTGCTACACCGGACAGAAGGTTTTTTTCCGGAGAGGTGGAAATGGTTGTTCTAAAAACACCCGATGGAGAGATGGGGATTTTAAAGGATCATGCACCTACGGTTGTTGCTGTAGATATTGGTCCCATAAGAATTCTTCAGGATGGTGAATGGCTTGAGGCTTTCTTGAGCGAAGGGTTTATGGAGATAACCAGAGAAAAGACTGTTATTCTCTGTGACACAGCCGAATGGCCGAATGAGATTGATGTAAACAGGGCAAAGGCTGCCAAGGAAAGGGCAGAGGAAAGGCTCCAAAGGCAATTGTCACAAATAGAATATATCAGATCAAGAACAGCTTTGGCAAGGGCTATGGGAAGATTAAAGGTATCAAAATCCATAAAGTAGCCATAGGAAAATTTAGGGTACTTAAGCACCCATCAATAATAACATTTGCTACGCAAGTTTTTCATAAGCTGCTTCTAACGTAGAGGCAGCTTTTAATTTAGTGAAAGGACTCATAAAGATGATCGAATTAAACAATGTAAGCAAGACATACGGAGGAAAGCTCAAGGCAGTTGACAGCCTGAATCTTAAGGTCCAAAAAGGTGAAATATTCGGGTTTTTGGGGCCTAACGGTGCAGGAAAGACTACAACTATAAAAATGATAACTGGTATATTAAACTGTGACAGCGGAACTATAAAAATAAATGATGTAGATATTGACAAGGATCCAATAGAAGCAAAAAGGCAGTTTGGCTTTGTGCCTGATGATCCCAATATATTTTTAAGATTGAAGGGAATTGAGTACCTAAATTTTATGGGAGATATATATAATGTATCTGCTTCTGACAGGAACCTGAGGGTTGAGGAGCTCAGTAAAAGGTTCGAGATGGCAAACGCCCTTACCGATCCTATCCAGAGTTATTCGCACGGTATGAGGCAGAAGATTGTTATTATGGGTGTTTTGATCCATAATCCTTCCGTGTGGATATTGGATGAGCCTCTCACAGGACTTGATCCAAAGTCTTCCTTTGTTTTGAAGGAGATGATGAGAGAGCATGCCGAGAAAGGGAAAACGGTGTTTTTTTCCACCCATGTTCTCGAGGTCGCTGAAAAAGTCTGTGACAGGGTTGCTGTAATAAATAAGGGAAAAATTCTTTTTTGCGGCACTCTTGAAGAGATGAAGATACACTTTAAGGGTGAAGGATCTTTGGAAAAAATGTTCTTGGAGATGACTGGAAATGAAAACTAATACTTTCTTACTTGCAAAGGTTTTGTTAAAGGGCGGTACAGATGCATCAGATAAGGGTAAAAACAAACGAAAATGGATTCTCAGAATTATCTTAGGGATTGCATTTTTGCCCATGATGGCACAGCTAGGGGCTTTTACCGCTGTCTCATATGATGTTTTGAAGAATATGGATATTGAGACTGTTATTCCAGCCATAATTCTTGCACTTACAAGCTTTGTGGTGTTCTTTTTCGGAATATTTTATATTCTTAATACATATTACTTTACAAAGGATATAGAAAGCTTGTTACCCCTACCGCTTAGGCCTTTTGAAATAATAGGGGCAAAGTTTATTGTTGTGACGGTTTATGAGTATTTGACAGAAGCGGTTGTTTTGCTTCCTGTATTATTGGTATATGGTATAAAAAGCGGCGGCGGATTTTTGTATTATTTATACTCCGTTATTATATTTTTGACGCTTCCTATTATACCTCTTGTAATTTCTTCACTTATAATAATGCCTTTAATGAGGTTTACGGGGCTTATCAAAAATAAAGATAGATTTAAGTATATTGCAAGTATAATTGCAATCGGTATAGGAATTGGGGCACAATTTGGAGTAAGAAAGTTTGTCGATGGCAACCTTGATCAGAGCAAGCTGGAAACAACATTGTCACAGCTCGAAATGAATGTCAGTGCCGTTACATCTTTCTTTCCAAGTGCTAAATATGCTGCTTTGTCCTTAGTAAGAAGCATGGAGTTTTCAGGTCTTGTAGATATGCTGTTGTTTATTGGTATGTCTGCCTTAGTAATGCTGGTGTTTTTGTACTTAAGTCAGCTTTTGTATTTTAAAGGCGTTATGGGTATATCTGAAACAGGTTCAAAAAGAAGGGCAATGAGCAAGTCAGAGCTTAAGCGTACTACCGAGATAAAGCCGGTCATGCTTACCTACTTTTTAAAGGAGATAAGAATAATACTAAGGACACCGGCGTTTTTTATAAACTGCATACTGGCCAATTTTATATGGCCTGTTATAATTATGGTATCCAGCTTTACAAATTCAAGTAAAGGAATGAGCCTTGAACAGCTGGGTAGTATTGTAAAGCAGAATGGAGACAACGGTCTTATATTAGCGGTTGGATTTGCAGTTTCACTGTTTTTATCTTCAAGCAACAGTGTTACCTCAACGGCAATATCAAGGGAAGGGCAAAACCTGTATTTTAATAAATACGTGCCTTTAGGATATGACAGACAAATTCTTATGAAGGTTATGTCGGGGGTGGTCATCGGGGCTTTTGGGTATGTTATCACATTAGTAGTGATAAGTGTCATGCTTAAGCTTAATATATTTACCATAATACTCTTGGTTCTGGTCGGACTCTTCGGAGTTGTTTTCAGCTCATTTACAGGAATTGTGCTTGATTTGCTAAATCCAAAGATAAACTGGGATAATGAGCAAAAGGCAGTAAAGCAGAATCTGAATGTTATTTTTAATATGATAGCAAGCATAATATTTGCCGGAGCTTTTATATTATTTGTTTTTATTACCGGCTTTAGAGTGCTGGAGACTCTCATAGCAGTAGTTTTGATATTTGGTATTTTCAATGCTGTTTTATTTTATTTGGTTTCTACAGTAGGAGTAAAACTATTTAAAAGAATAGAGGGATAATGCTGATATGAATCTTAAAATGAAAAGAAGCGGTATTTGGAAAAGAATCATTGTAATTATGCTAATACCTATAGGCCTGCTTTTGTTTTATGGAACAGCTCATACCCCAGAATTGATTGAAAAGTACTACTCCAACTTATTGGGCAAAAAAATTATACAGCTGCTAAGTGCTATTACCGGGCTGCTGCCTGTATCCTTGATGGAGTTTCTGGTAATTGGTCTCATATTATATATTTTATATAATATTTCCACGTTCGTATACAGACTTACTAAGGCAAAGGGACGCAGGAAGCAGGTTGTTGCAGGCTTTTTTAAAAAAGTATTTGTATTTGTTTCAATTATATATATAATATTTATAGTCGGCTGGGCATTAAACTATAACAGGTACCCTTTTTCCAGGATAGCTTCCTATAATACCGGCAATGTCAATATTGACGAGCTTGTAGAGGTATGCGATAAACTTATTGGGCAAACAAATGAACTAAGGTTAGAGGTAAGGGAAGATGAAAAGGGTATTATGTTTTTGGAAAAGGGAAAGGACAAAGCTTTAAGTACGGCATATCAAGGATATGAAGAGCTTGCCAAAACATATCCTGAGTTTATAGGCGACTATGGAAGGCCGAAGGGATTGTTGTTTTCCAAAGTATTGTCTTTGCAAGGTTTAGGTGGCATATACTGTCCCTTTACCGGCGAGGCAAATGTTAATATGGATATGCCGGATTCGTCCATTCCTTTTGTAATTTGCCATGAGATGGCTCACCAGCGTGGATTTGCCAGGGAAGATGAGGCCAATTTCATCGGCTATTTGGCAAGTATGGAGAATCCCGATGTAGATTTTAAGTATTCGGGTTCCATATCTGCACTAAATTATGCAATGAATGCTTTATATGAAAAGGACAGGGAAAAGTTTAATTCCTTGAGAGGGAAGTTCAGCCAGGAGGTCAACAGAGATCTTAAGGCCAGGAATGTTTATTGGAAGAGCTATGAAGGAGTTGTGAACAAAGTATCGGATGCTGCTAATGATGCCTACCTGAAGGTAAACAGGCAAAAAGATGGAAACGAAAGCTATGGAAGAATGGTGGATTTGCTGATATATCATAATAGGCAGAGCAAGCTGCTAAATTAATCTATAAAAGCGTGATAAATCTTAAACTTGATATCTTTAAATTATGTATAGAGCATAAATATTTAAATATACATCAATTGTTAACATAAATGAAATGGAGAGGGAAAAGTTTGCAATACAGGGAAGGAACATTTGGAAGGATATTTGTTGTAAAGGTTGAAGACGGAGATGAGCTCATCGAATCCATTAAGAAGGTAGCAGAAGAGGAAGAGATTAGGACAGCTGCATTTATTATGCTGGGGGCCCTAAGGGCAGCTTCATTTGTATCGGGTCCAAAGGAACCGGTTTTACCTCCTGAGCAGGTGTGGAAAAGTTTTTCCGACGGTAGAGAAATAATGGGTGTAGGTACCATATATAAAAGTGATAATGAGCCTTCAATCCACCTTCATATTAGTATTGGAAAAGGTGAGGAAGCCCATGTAGGATGCCTGAGGGAGAGCGGGCAGGTTTATATTGTTGTGGAAGTAGTCATATTTGAGATTAATGGTATTGAAGCTGAAAGGATATTTGATAAAAATCTAGGCTTGAAAACCATCAAGTTTATAAATTAAAGGGATGGTTAAATACTACTAAGTTTATTTTTGTATTTGGTTCAGCATAAAGGAAAGCTGCTGAGACTTAGTGACCGCAGCAGCCGTTACATTTGTGAATGTTAGGACAATCCTGGGAATTGTTTTTCTTCGATTGTATGATATTGATGCTCTTAAAAAGGGTTTCAAGCTCATTGCTTCCGCATTTTACACATTTAATCTGCTTGTTGTCTCTTTCGCTCATCTTTGCCATAATATTAAATTCCTCACCGCAATTCTTACATTTCAAATCATAAAAGGGCATGTGGGTACCTCCTGTAATTTTTTAATCATACCTTAATATAGCATACCGGGTAAAAGTATTTCAATAGCAAGTTGCCCGGCACAATAAATAGGACTGTACATAAGTTATAAAGGATGATTAAATAATACTTTATTAAACAATAATTACTAATGATATCTTTTGCCAGACTCATTGGTTTTGTGTGTTTATTAAATAATATATTTGAGCAATGACTTTGTATTTCAAGGCTACATAAATACTACACTTCAAATAATTGATGCTGAAATGGCATTTTTAAAAAAATCTTTATCGGATTTTTTTTCGAAGAATATTTTCATATGTTAGCCGTGGTATAACATATAACACGATAAACACAAAATTGGGAATTGATAAACAAAGAATAATATTGTAAAATATAAAAATAGGGTAATATCATTTGGTAAGGGTTGTAAAACATTAAGTAGCTTTTTTATAGTAACAATTCTGCAAGAGATTAAGTCGAGTCTATTTTCTAAATAAAAGTGTTTAATAATTTTAAATTCAATTAAGAGTAGGTTTATTCTGCAATACATTTGTATGACTGCTAGAAGCAATAAATTTACGATTAGAGTGTATATTTTTGATTTGATCGCAAGGTTTACTTATGAGGTTGTTTGGGTCTGTAGTAAGCATTTGGTTCGCAATTCAGAATCAAGTGCTTTTTTAATATAAAAACAAATAAAAGTAAGTATGGAGGAATTTTAGAATGGAAGTAAAGAATAGATGTATTGCCATCTTATTGGTATTGTTGCTTTTATTTCAGAGCATAGTGCTAGACAATTTTTGGCCTGCGAATATAAAAGTGGTATTTGCAGAGCAAACACAAGCTACTGAGTTACCCTCAAGTACACCTATAGACACATTAACAGAGACGCCAACAGTACTACAAACAAATACACCAACCACAATAATTAATGAAGTTTATCAAACACCATTACCAACAGATCTATTGATCCCGACTGAACTTCAGTTAACAAATATTCCAAGTATAACGCAACAACCAACAAATGCATACACAAATACACCTACCAATACCTTAAAACCCACTGATTTAGCAACTCCAGAAGTAACAGCTACAATAAATCCTACGTCAACACCTGATCTGACGTCCACAACGGAAATTGATACCCAACCACCATCAGTGCCAACGGGCCTTTTTGTTTTTTCAAAAACTGACACAAAGGTAAATTTGTCATGGACTGACTCTACTGATAATTTTGGAATTGAGCAATATATAATTCTTCGTGATAACATAGAAATAGGATTGGCTATAAATAACAATTTTACAGATTCAGGACTGGAAAACGGAAAAACTTATGAATATAGAATTATAGCCAAAGACACTGCAGGAAACTTGTCAGATGCAAGTGATGCAATATACGTAACTACAAATGATATACAAGCTCCATCAAATCCTCAGAACTTGAGAACTAGTTCTAGAACATCAACTACAGTAGAAATAACTTGGGATTCTTCGATAGATAATGTTGGAGTTACAGAATATCTAGTATTTGATGGATCAAATCAAATTGGTTTTACCAACGGTATAAATTCATTTTCATTAACTAATTTATCTCCAACTACTGATTATAATATAACAGTAAAAGGTAAAGATGCTGCTGGAAATATATCTCAAGCAAGCAACATCTTATTTCTCCCTGCTTATCCGTCAGTTCCAGAAAATCTAATAATAACTCCAAGTGAAAATACAATAAATGTAACTTGGGATAGCTCATCTGGTGCTAACAGTTATGAAGTCTTATTTGATAATAATTTAATTAATATTAATGATATAAGCTATACTTTTAACAACTTAATGCCAAACACATCACATAGTATAAAAATAAGATCGGTTAATCAAGCTGGATGTAGCGATTGGTCACCTGAATTTACAACATATACTTTACTAAATACTCCAAGGAACATTACAACTAATACAACGGATACAACTTTGACAGTAAACTGGTCTTACGTCAATGATGCAGCAAGCTATGATATTGAAATGGACAATCAGATTATCACTAATATAACAGATACTGCATATACTTTTGCTAATTTATTACCAGGAACACAACATTCCTATAAGATTAGGGCTAATAGTTCAAATAATAATAGTAACTGGAGTGAGCAATCTAATGTATTTACTAATCTAGGCACTCCTGTTAATGTAGCAATGTCAGTAACCACTACTACAATAACATTGAATTGGGATAATGTGGTTAATGCAATAAATTATGATGTTGAAGTAAATGGAGTTGTGGAAAAGAATGTTGCTATGAATAACTGTGTTGTAAGTGGCTTGATACCTAATACACTTTATAAGGTCAGAATTAAAGCAAAGAATCAAGATGCTTTTAGCCAATGGAGCAATGAAGTTTCAAAGACTACTTTAGTAAGCACTAATGCTAGTGGAACAATAAACCAGAATACTACATGGACAGCTGCAAACAGTCCGTACATTTTGCAGGGTAGTATAACGATTTCTGCAGGTGTTACGCTTACAGTTGAGCCTGGGGTTGTAATAAAGAGTAATAATAATAGACATACAATATCAGTTCAAGGAAAGCTAAATGCAATAGGTACAGCAGAAAGCCCTATAGTATTTACAAGTATGAAGGATTCAGCATATGGGGGAAGTGGAGTAACAGGCTCATCAAGTGATTATTGGGATGGTATAAGCATATCAGGAACAGGAGAATTAGTAGGAGATTATGTCAAAATAAGGTATGGTGCTGCTTATTCAAATAATAATAGTGCATTGAATGTATCAGGCAAGCTAACACTTACCAATTCAGAAATAGCCAACTCATACTGCTACGGAGTATACTTTAATCCAACAACAGATGTATCGATAAAGCATAGTAGGATAGAGAATTCCAAGCAAACTGGAATATATGTATACAACACAACAACAGGAGCAATGACAATAGAGAACAATACAATAACAGGAAACGGATCATCAGCTATTTATGTAAAGAGCTATGGTACAGGAAACCTGAGTGTTCGGGGAAATACAATAACAAGTAACACTGGATATCCTATATCTGTTCCACTTGGGGGATTGAAATCGTCCATATTTGGAAACATAGAAAATAATACCTACATAGGAAATACTAATGGAGGAGTTCCTTATGACAGTGTTGTAATAGAGGGAACGCCAACAATCGATTTAACAATAACCAGTGGAATGTATTATATGAGTAGTTCGATTAGTGTATCAACCGGGAAAATACTAACAGTTGAGCCTGGGGTTGTAATAAAGAGTAATAATAATAGACATACAATATCAGTTCAAGGAAAGCTAAATGCAATAGGTACAGCAGAAA
>NZ_DATCTU010000116.1 GCF_036567765.1 Pseudobacteroides sp. | reverse complement strand
AACCATATCGTTAGCTCCTTAGTTAATTATTGTGGTTGCTTGTCAGGTCAACCCACTTGATATTAACAAAGGAGCTTTCACATTTTTACAGGTAAATATTACAGTTGATTTTTATTAAAGTTTTTTATGCAACACTAATGATATCGCATCATTATCCAAATTACTTGAAGTTCTTTACGGTAACATACTGTAAGGCCGGAATGGAATTTTTTCAAAACTTCCCCTCACCTTCAAAGTTAAAAGGCATTACAAAAGAGGAATTGGCAGAATTTTTGTCCATTCATAGCAGTGGATTTTTTGGAATTGAATATGCAGAAAAGATATTGATGCTTGTTGAAAAAGATGGCAATACATCAACGGAGTATCAGGAAACAAGGGACTTCATTGTGTCTCATTGCATAAAGAAAATTAAGCACTGTAATGAGGAACTGGAAGTAATAGAGGCAGAGATAAAAAAGCATATGAAGCAATTTCCCTATAAGCTTGAAACCATGCCTGGAATTAATACTATAACCGCTGCAATGCTGATTAGCGAAATCGGCGATATTAGAAGGTTTTCAAGTAGGGATAAAATGTGTCGGTATAGCGGAATAAGTCCGGTTGCCTGTTCATCTGGTGATAAGGACAAAAACTTTAGGAATAAGCAGGGTAACAGGAGGCTTTATGAGATATTCAGGGATATTCCATCAAGGAATATTTGCAGGGGTAGGGATAAGAAAAGCCCGATAAATGATACTTTTTTAGAGTATTATAATAAGAAGATATCACAGGGTAAAACTAAGCGTCAGGCCTTGATCGCAGTAATGAGGCAGATCGCAAAGGTTATCTATTCAATGATGATTCATCAAAGGGAGTATATAAAACCAACAGTTTCCAAAACAGAAAATGCATGATAGTATATATATGGGCCTTGTTTTTACAGGGCTTTTATATATGCTATCGTGATATTGGAGGTAAGTATGGAAGTAAGGAATATTCAAGAAGGCGATTCCGCTGCAGTTCTAGAATTAATTGAAAAATGCGGGCCATATGTTGCACCATACAATGTTTATGCATATTGGATTTTAGAAAATTATTCTTCTTCAACATGTGTTGTTGCAGAAGAAAACAATAATATAATTGGTTTTGTAAGTGGCATGCCGAGCATTGATAGAGGTTCTATATTTATTTGGCAGATATGCGTACATAGTGATTACAGGGGTAAAGGAATATCAGTTTTACTATTGGATGCCTTAATAAAAAAAGCCAAAGAGTTTAAATTTAAAAAGATAGAGCTTTCAATCTCTGATAGTAACGCTATCAGTCAAAGCTTGTTTAAGAGCTACGCTAAAAAGAACAATTTTGATTTGAAAGAGAAGAATAAATGTGCCTTTGGAAGTATCGTTGAAATTGTTTATGAATTCAATATAATCAGCTGATGATTTCTTTGTAAAGACCAAGTAACATAATTTTATAGATTGGAGATTGATTTCATGACAGTTAAAAGAATAGTTATTTTATTAATATCAGGCTTCATAGGAATTAGTGGTATTATCAATATTTTTAAAGAATTACAAAACGGTGTTCCTCCATTGGTCGATGGCGATGAAGTACAATTTTATACTAAACTTATAGTCATGGCTATTTTTTCACTGGCATTTGTAGTAATTTTTATAAAAACTATTTTAAGAATTCGTGAAGATATGTACTTTAATAAAAAATGAATTCCTTCTATATAAACATAGCACCATAACAAAGTGCTATAAAAAATGTGTCACTATATTACCTAATTAGGGCCACGGTGATGTCACTGCATTGGTTGACGGCACTGGTGCAGTGGTGAATCGGTACCAGTATGATGCATTTGGTAATACAGTTGAAGCTGTTGAGAAAGTGCAGAATAGATTCCGGTATGCCGGTGAACAGTATGATCAGGTTACAGGACAATACTACCTTAGAGCGAGATTCTATAACCCGGTTGTGGGAAGGTTTACGCAGGAAGACACTTATAGAGGCGATGGATTAAACCTTTACAGCTATGTACAAAACAATCCTGTAAACTACTACGACCCAAGCGGATACAGTACTTGTGGCAAAAAGTCCAACCCATGGAATGAGTTCCAGAATCGCTCAAAGGGACAGTTCAAGTCGAGAAAAGATGCCGCAAAAGCATTTAATCATTTCCAAAAGGGTGAGCTCGAAGAAATGGCCGAAATGCTTGATTTATCATCACTAAAAGATAAGGCAGTTTTCTGGTCAGGTGATTATGCTGCTGCAGAAGAATATGCGAGATCTATTAAAGGTACTACACTGGAAATGACACCAGGTGGAAGCATATTTAATGGTTGGGATTATATAAAGGTAAAATTTCCAGAATGGGGTAACGATTCACCAAAAGATCAGAGAAAGTTATGGATTGCAATATCTGAAAATTTTGCCGAACGAACAACTGGCGAGGTAACAGCAGTTCAAAAGTATGAGGGTTATGTTTGGAAGAACCACGAAGAAAAAATACTTGTTGGCAGGAATGCTAAAATAAATAGAATAAAGGTGCCATGATTATGAAAACTCATAGCAATGCATATATTGATTTTATAAACCAGATTGATGCAACCGGTTATCAAAAGGCTCAAGGATATGACCCTGATTTATTTAATAAAATTGATGATAGAGAAAGAGCTGAAGTTGAGCAGATTGTAGTAGAACAGTTTAAAAAAGGCGACCGGGCCACAGCTATGTTTTTACCACAAATAAAGTCAATTGATGGGAGTGCACTACTTAAAGAAGAATTAGAAAAGTGGAATCCACCCCATATAGTAAATGCAGAACTTGCACATATATTATATAAAGCTACAAATGATGATTCCTATGAGAATCTTTTGATTGAGGATTTAAAGATTACAACAAAATCATACCGTTCTACGGTTGTTGGGTATTTGCTTGATTGTAAACCAAGTGAAAAGTTGGAGAATATATTTAAGGAGATTTATACGATAGATACTGCAACGATTGCACGATTTAATGCTGCGATAGGTTTTGCATATTGTAAAGACCTGCTTAAAAGCACAATAAATTTAGACTATGATAATCCAATTTTTGATTTAGTAAGGGCCTTATCAAGTGGTGTGGAAGAAGAAAGGTTGAAGGCTGAAGAAAAGATTGCTGAATTAGGTGGTAATGAAGCGTAATAGGCTGGGTTTTCCCAGCTTTATTATTTTTTCTGGAAACCGGTGGAGAATATCAGAGGGCCAAACGTAAACAATGGAACAAATACCTCACGAAACTGTTTTAAAGTTTTAATATATGTTTGCGGTTATATTGTATATTCCGGCACATCTGGATAGCAAATCCGAAGGCGGATACGGTCAAAGAAATACGCAGTTATATCAACTGGAAAAGCTGCATTGGGTGCAGGCTGTGCTAGTAAACTATTTACATTGACTTTTAGTTTAAAATTTTATGCAACATTAATGAAAGAATGTTTCAATCCTCCATCTTAAGCGGTATATTTGGGCAATTTCCTCAGCAGTAAGGTCAAAACGGTTTGTAACAATATTAAATTATTTCGAGGATGTAATAAATTTCGTGTATAGATGAATCGTTAATCTCCTTCTTGGCAAGAATTAGAAATAATTGTGCTAAGGAGGAGATTTTTATGTCAACATTAACAAAAGAACAAGTAAAAGAACTCGTAAAGGGAAATAATTTCCGAAGTGTAACAGACGTAAGCAGCTACTTAAAGGATATTTTCAAAGAAATGATTCAGGAACTCCTAGAGGCAGAGATTGAAGAAAAACTTGGTTATCCCAAAGATGATACTGGAAATAAAAATACAGATAATAGCCGGAATGGTTATGGTTCAAAGAAGTTAAAGAGTGAGTTTGGTGAAATTGATATAAAAATACCAAGAGATCGTAAAGGCGAATTCGAGCCCAAAATAGTACCTAAATATCAGCGGAATGTATCAGGAATCGAAGAAAAGGTCATTGCACTCTATGCTAGAGGCATGTCAACAAGGGATATATGAGAGCAGATTCAGGAATTATATGGTATTAACCTTTCAGCAGAGATGGTTAGTAAGATTACTGATAGAATTACTCCGGAGATTAAAGAATGGCAACAAAGACCTTTAGAATCAATATATCCATTTGTTTTTATGGGTGCTATCCATTATAAAATAAAAGAAGATGGGCGTATACTTAATCGTGCAGCATACATTGTTATTGGAGTAGATGTTGAAGGCAGTAAAGATATTTTAGGAATATGGATTGGTGACAATGAATCATCAAAATTCTGGTTTGGAGTCCTGAACGACATGAAAAATAGGGGTGTACAAGATGTTATGCTGTTTTGTGTTGATGGGCTTACAGGGCTAAAAGAAGCAATTAATGCTGCTTGTCCAAAGGCTGATGTACAACGGTGCATAATTCATCAACTTCGGAATTCGTTCAAATATGTGTCTTATAAGGATATAAAATCTTTCAGCAAAGACTTTAAAGAGGTATATCATGCTACAAATGAGGATGTTGCTCTAGAAAAGCTCTATGAGTTAAAAGAAAAATGGGGTAAGGAATACCCTTTTGCTATACGTAGTTGGGAGAATAACTGGGATGTCTTAAGCCCATTCTATAAGTTTTCTGACGAAGTTCGCAAAATTATCTACACAACCAATATTATTTAAGGTCTGAACCGTCAGTATCGGAAAGTCACAAAGTCAAAGACAATGTTTCCTTCTGATCAATCATTGGAAAAGATGTTGTATTTGGCATCAAGGAATGCTGTAAAGAAATGGACTCAGAGATATAAGAACTGGGATCGTGTGTTAAGTCAATTAATGATTCAGTATCCAGGTAGATTAGAACATTATATCTAAGTTGCAAGTGTAACCTTTGTGGATTTGATGAATAATTTGCCTGAAGCTGATGGATAAGGCATGGAAAACCCATGCACAATATGTGGACAATGAAAATCACATTGTCACACATAATTGCACACAGGTTTACCACACCTTATCGCACAGCTTCAAACCGGCACATTATTCACAAGCTCCACAAGGACTACTGTTTTATATTATGTTATTATGTTACAAAAGAAAAAAGCTTTTAGAACCTTTAAAAATATATGGCATACCATTATTGACAATTATCGCCAATACCAATCAAGTTTATGTATAAAACTCAATAAATTGTTAATAATATAAATATGAACGTGCTAATGCAATATTTTTTAAAAAACTAAATTAAGTTTCAAATACTTGCCTAAGAAGGACTGCAACCAGATCATACACGGAATTATTTACACTCCCAATATTCTCCGTTTGAGGAGTCAATTACCTGGATAATCCTTAATGAATGCTGCATTTGAGTACTTTGGCAACCGAGAATGACTTCCTTATCAGCTAAAACAGTGCTTTCTTTAGAGAGAATATTTTCATTTAACACCGTTATTAT
>NZ_DATCTU010000115.1 GCF_036567765.1 Pseudobacteroides sp. | reverse complement strand
AAATTATAATAGATATTTAATTTTTATTTGGGGACAATTTCAAGTTCCAATAAATAAAAAATAGGCTACCATAGAAAAAGCTGCTTAAGGGCGGCTTTTTCTATGGTCGGAAACATTTTGAAACTATAACGTTGCATGGTAAAAATATCATAATTGTTTATTATATAGAAATGGTGTAATATAGACGAGTACATATAAAGTGCAAAGAATTGGAGGGTAAAAGTGGGGCTAGATAGATATAAAAAGTTGCATTATGAGATTTATAAAAAGCCAAGTGCCTGGTCGTTTATACTTAAAAATATATTGCTGCTGCTTGTCGCGTGGATATTAGCTGATATTCTGACACCGGGTATATGGAGTAGTAATATTGGTTTATTCCATACAATATTTGAGCTTCTATGTGTTTTTATTTCTCTCTCAATTTTTATAATTCTTTGGTACACATATGATAACAGCTCATATGAGAATAGAATTATAGGATTTGCTTTTCTCAGTGTAGCGATCTTTAATTGTTTTCATATTTTATATTTTATTCCGCTTAACTTTACTCCAAATGGATATGATGATTTGTTCGTTAGATTTGGTGTGGCTAGCAGACTTACTGAGGCCATATTTCTGTTAAATGTTATATATGGATTTATTAGATTAAATGTGAATAAATGGGTTTTGTTAACAATAACTTTCATTGGTACCATATCAGTATCATTAACAATTCTGTGGTTTCCGGGATTGTTTCCAAAGCTTTTAACAGTTGAGGGAGCCACAGTTTACAGAGTTATCCTTGAAAGCATAATAATTATATTATTTATTCTTTGCCTTCAACCGCTAATGAAGAATGTAAACAGGACAGAGGTTCTAACATATAAGTATATTTTATCAGCGATAATTATTGCCATACCTGTAGAAGTGTTTTTTTCAATTTATGATAACATATCTTCATTTTATAACGCTTTAGGCCACAGTTTAAAAATAATATCATATTGTCTTCTCTTTAAAGGAATATTCATAAGTGCAGTTACTTATCCGTATAGAACTAAGGTAGAGGAGCTAAATATAAGCGAAGAGCGGTTTAGAAATGCCTTTGAATACGCAGCTGTTGGGATGGCTGTTATAGGGCTTGATGGCAAGTGGCTCAAAGTTAATGGAGCTATATGTGACATAACAGGATATATTAAGGAAGAACTCCAAAAAGGTATGTTAGAGAATATAATTCACCCTGAAGATGTGAAGTCCTATATTGATTATACAATGCAGCTTTTGCAAGGTAAAATAGGGTACTATCATATGGAAAAACGTTTTATTCATAAAAACGGTTATCCTGTCTGGGTTCTTCTAAGCGGTTCGTTAGTCAGGGACAATACTGGCTGTCCCATTTATTTTGTAATGCAGATACAGGATATAACCGAGTTGAAAAAGGCCTATGATACTATTGAATTTGACAGGCTTCGAACTGAGTTTTTTGCAAACATATCTCATGAATTTAGGACACCATTAAATATAATCTTGAATTCTATTCAATTATTTGATGTCTATTTGAAAAATTATCCCGATAATAGTAAGAGCAGAAGTCTTTTAAGCTCAATGAGACAAAACTGCAGCAGACTTATTCGCCTAATAAACAACATAATTGACACAACACGCATAGATGCAGGGTTCTATAGTTTAAACAAGGTAAACTGCAATATTGTAAATGTTGTTGAAGAAGTTATTTTTTCAGTTGCAGAGTTTATAAAAAGTAAAGGACTTCAATTGGAATTTGATACCAATACAGAAGAAAAGTTAATTGATTGCGATCCTGATAAGATTGAAAGAATTATGCTTAACTTGCTTTCAAATGCAGTAAAGTTTACAAAGAAAAACGGTAAAATAACGGTTAACATTCACGATAAGGAGGATGAGACAGTCATATCCGTAAAGGACAATGGGATAGGAATTGAAAAGGACAAGCAAAATTTGATTTTTCAAAGATTTCGTCAGGTGGATAAATCCCTTACAAGAAGCCATGAGGGGAGTGGTATAGGCCTATCTCTTGTTAAAGCTCTTGTGGAGCTGCATGGTGGAACGATAAAGGTTGAGAGCGAGTATGGAAAAGGAAGTGAATTTATAATAACTCTTCCAACGCCTGTAATATGCACTGAATCAGTCAGGAATGTTACTGATGATGTGGCAGTGACATCCGGCAGGCCTATGGAGAGCCGCGTTGAGACTATCAATGTTGAGTTTTCAGATATATATTTTTAAATAATATTGGTTGAACATACTAAATGAGGAGGGGCTATGAGAAGAAAAGATAAGGAAATAACTGATAAAGAGTTGATTGAAAAAATCCTGAAGGAAGCGGAAGTTATAAGAATAGCCATGGTTGATGAAGGAATGCCTTACCTTATAGCAATGAATTATGCATATGACGATGGAGTTATATATATGCATTCAGCAAAGGAAGGCAGAAAAATTGATATTCTAAAGAAGAATAACAAAGTAGCGTTTCAGGTAGATAAGGATGTAGAGCTGCGGCTTGACAAAGAAGCTTGCAGGTGCGGCACAAAGTATTTGAGTGTTTTTGGAACAGGAAATGCATTTTTTGTTACAGATAAGGAAGGGAGAAAAACTGCATTAGATTGCATAATGGCCAGATACACAGGTGGGTTAAGCTTTGAGTATTCTGAGGAGGTTCTGGAGAGGACCCTTGTTATAAAGGTGTGCGTTGACAGCATGACCGGTAAAAAATCGGGGTATTAATAAACAGGTTTTTTACAATAAAGGAATGAATTATACGATAATTTAAGAACTAGGAGGAAATTTTATGATTAAGCATATTGTAATGTGGCGTTTAAAAGAAACAGCTCATGGGAACTCAAAAGAGGAAAATGCAATTAAAATAAAAAACATGCTTGAATCCTTACGTGGCAAAATACCTGGGATGGTAAGTATAGAAGTAGGCATAGATTTTTCTTCTACTGACAGCAGCTCAGATGTAGTTTTATATTCTGAATTTTCCACCAAAGAGGATTTGGAAAACTATCAGGTACATCCGGAGCACAAAGCGGTGATGCCGTTTATTCTTGAAGCAAGGCTTGAGAGAAGAGTGGTTGATTATGAAATTTGACTTAACCAAAAAGCAGATGGAAAAGTAGATTATGGAGAGTGTAGTTATGGAGAAATTGAGTAAGCTTCCTAATATAGGCAAAGAAATGGAAAAACGGCTTGCCTCTATTGGAATATATGATGTGGAAACTTTTATGAGAACCGGAAGCAAGGAAGCTTTTACAAAGCTTCGCTTGCTTGAGGGGGACACCTGCTTTAGCTCTCTTTGTAGTCTTGAGGGTGCAATTCAAGGCATAAGATGGCATTATTTAAGCAGTGAAGCAAAACAGGAACTGAAAAGATTTTTTGACACCTTCAAAAATAAGTAAGTGTATATTAGAAGTGGTTAATACAAACAGTTTTAATATGATTACTCAAAGCTTTCGCAGTTGTATTCCACTTCTTTAATGTTGGTGAATTTAGCATAGCAATAATCACCTTCCGGGAAATTCCATACTGCTTCCCCATAACCGGGAAGCATAAGTCCGTTTATTTCTTTGTATTTCTTTATCGGTGTAGACCATTGGGTTTTTTTGCTGGGTGAACCATCAAGAGGAGTAAAGAATCTGTCTTGGCTGACAAAATTTATTAACTCACCTTTATCATTAAAGTAAAGCAATGCGGATATTTTACACCCCTCATTTTCAAAGGTAGCCTTTGCAGTCATTGAATCCACAGTTTCCCATTTTATCCTTTTGTCTATAAGAGCTGCTGGAGCAAAAAAGCACATGTCGTTAAAGAGTGTAGTGGTATCACCTATCCTCATTTCCTCACCTTTGGCATCTAGGACTGTAAAGAGACCCGCGGCTTTAATAAGCATCCCCGCTCCTTTCCGGGTATATGAATGAAGGCCAAACACAGGAATATGAAACATATTGACTTTCATGTAAAACAGTCTTGTCAGTTCATCATCAAAAAAGTTATACTGCATGCAGCTTATATCTGACCATTCTTCCTTATCGGGATTCATTTTCATTTGTCCTTCGGTAACAGCTCTAAAATTGTATACCTTTTCTTTACCTATAACACCAACATATTTAAGGTATTTTTGCACCGGTTCAGGCAGGTGCTTGATATCCGATTCCATAAGAATCTTATTTTCTATCTTTGAGGTGCGATCTAGAGCCCTTTCTGCTTCTCTTTTATAGGTTCTGGCAAGGCTTTGGGATTTATAGATAAGAAAAGGTATGCTTACAGCAATCAATATAATCAATGCCAATAATATATATTTTTTACTCATAAAAGTTATCTCCTTAATTAAAATCTAAAAAATATGGTTAAATTCGACTTGAATGTGAAGGCTCTTGGATATTTCTAAGAAGCATAACAAGGCAAATGCCTGTGATGACGGTGAATATGGGAAACATGACCATTAATAATAGGGGCATCTCCATTCCGTCTAAAACTTGAAAGACTGTAAGAATTGATATTAATAGATTCATAGATATGGACAGCGTAATGATAACTGAAGATAGGAGGTAGCCAAAAGACTTCCGCTTAAACACTAATATAGCTGATATAATTAATACAGGTACAATAAAGCCAAGATCTATAGCCTCATACCCTAACGAGCTATAATGGTCCAGGTCTATTGGAGGCTTACCGCTAACTAATGAATCTATAATACCGGGAAGCCATGTGGTCATTAGGCCGGCTGCTAATAACAGTTGATAGCCTCCAATAAACTTTATCGGCATTTTGGGCTTTATGTAAGAGCAAAATTTCTCTATATCAAATGACAGCATACATAGTATTAAGGCAAGGAAACTGGCTGACATCAGTATGGTATAAACGAGAAAAAGTTCATTGTACATCCTTAAAAAAGCGTAGGACATATAAGTGTATAAAAAATATCCCAGGGTGCCTGTGAGCAGAAGCCTTCCCCTTATGCTTCTTTTTAGGGCAAGAATTAGTGACATTATAAGAAGCGGAATAGCCAAGAACAATGTAATGGGATCATGGACCTTTAAGGATAATCTTTGATCAATAGATTCATATTGATACAATCCGCTGCCGCTTATTTTTATTGTTTCACCCCGGATACTCTTGAAGTTATATTCATTCATCTTTTCTCCGCTGTTGGTAATCATTCCCCAGATGCACGCGAGGATTGAAAGGGCGGTTATGACTATTACAAGAATGCTTATGTATTTACTGTATTTCATTTAAAACATCCTTTCTGACTTATAATGTTTGCATGAAAATATCAGCATATTATTTACCGTTCATAACCTGTACAAACCTATTGATATTTTCTTCTACAAGCATTGATACGTCTTTTTTCGGATCAATACCAGCAAGTTTGGGGTTACTTTTTGCGATTGTTTTTGTTACTATTTTTGTTAATGTTTTTTCAAAAAAGTTCATATCACTGAATATCATTTCTCCACCAAAGCTTTCCTTGACTGCGGCACTATTTAGAAGCTCTTCCGGAAATGCATTTTTAAGCTGTATTTCAGCAGAATCCATAAACATGCAGCATATGTATAGTCCAAGCTTTTTTTCTTTTAAGAAATTAATGTTTTCATTACAGAACTCACTTACCGCTTTCTGAATCCTTCCTGCATAAATTGAGCCTCCGATGATCACTTTATCGTATTTTGAAAGATCCGGCTTTGAAGCACTTTTTAAATCATGGAGTGAAACATCACCAGCAAGCCTTTCTTTCAGAATAGAAGCACACTTGCCTGTTGCACCGTGCTTAGTTGCATAAACAATTAATATACTCATTTTTCTACCTCCTGAATCAATATACCTGACTTTTCCATTTTTTCAATTTGATTATGAAGCTTGTTAAATCCTTTGTACATTGCTGCAAGTTCTTCCGTGTCAAAATCTTTAAATAGATCCTCTAAAAACTTATGGTCCTTATCCTCACGCTTTTCCCAGAAATCCTTGCATTTTTTAGTCAACTTAAGCCTGGTGGCCCGTGCATCCTGACCATCCTTTTCTATATTCAGAAAATCTTTTTCCTGAAGCTTGAGAGCCAGTTGCTTAACGTTTTGTCTGGAGCTTCCCATCAGCTGTGCAACCTCGCTAAGGGTTGGAGAGTTATCGCCGAACTGTGATGTTATAACTGTCAAAAACCATTGCTTTATAGTCATATCTTCCGATTGCAAATGCTGATCACCAATCACCTGAAGCTTGTTTGCCAGAAGAAACATACTGCCGAAAATAAACTTTTGCATATCAAGAGCATCCATACTAAAAGATATCCTTTCCGTTAAATACGTAATGTATTACCTTATATAAGTAATATATTACGTATCTGCGTTTTTGTCAATAGGCATTTGAATTATTTTAGCAATAGCACAAAATGGTATTTTATGATAGGATAATTAGAGATTATTTTTTCAACACATCTAAAAGTGCTTGATTTAATCAATAAACTTAAATATACTGTAAGAGGTGCTTCATGCAGCTTCTAATATAGCTTTTGAGGTAATATAAATTAAAAAAACATTACTTAAGTATGTGATTTTCAACATAAATAATGAGAGGATGAGTTAGATATGAAACCTGCTGTTAAACCACAAAACCCCAATTTCTCTTCAGGTCCTTGTTCAAAGTATCCTGGATTCAAGCTTGATGTATTGAAGGATGCCCTTTTAGGAAGGTCTCACAGGTGTGGAATTGCAAAAGAAAGATTAAATTATGCCGTTAAGAAGACAAGGGAAATACTTGGAGTACCTGAGAATTATATTATTGGTCTTGTTCCGGGCTCCGATACCGGTGCTATAGAAATGGCTATGTGGAACCTTTTAGGTCCAAGAGGCGTTGATGTAATTAATTTCGAGTCTTTTGGTAAAACATGGGCCAATGATGTTAAGAACCAGCTTAAAATTGAAAATATGCAGTCCATTTCTGCAGATTATGGGTATTTACCGGATCTGTCCAAAGTCAACTTTGATAATGATGTTGTTATGACATGGAATGGAACAACTAGCGGAGTTAAAATACCAAATGGTGACTGGATTCCGGATGACAGAAAAGGATTGACGATTGTCGATGCAACCTCAGCTGTTTTCGCAATGGAAATTCCATGGAGCAAGGTGGATGTTCTAACTTACTCCTGGCAAAAGGTCTTAGGAGGAGAAGGTGCTCACGGCATGCTGATCATGTCCCCTCGTGCCGTTGAACGTATTGAATCATATATGCCGCCATGGCCAATGCCTAAAATACTCCAATTGAGAAAGAAAGATAAGCTCATGATGGATGTGTTTGAAGGCTCTCCAATAAATACTCCATCCATGCTATGCGTTGAAGATTATATTAAAGCATTGGAATGGGCAGAATCAATAGGCGGACTTAAAGGTTTGATCCAAAAAAGCAATGAAAATCTTAATGAAATAGAAAAATTTGTTGAGACCCATGATTGGATAGATTTCCTTCCGGTCAGCAAGGAGATCCGCTCCAATACATCAGTTTGCTTGAAAATAAAGCTTGATCAGGATCAGTTAAATGCCCTTGTTAAGTTATTGGATAAAGAAGGTGCTGCATATGACTGCAAATCCTACAAGGATGCACCTGCAGGCCTAAGATTCTGGTGCGGTGCTACAGTGAATAAGGAAGATGTGGCTTGCATGCTCCAATGGCTTGAATGGGCATATGGTGAAGTAGCAAAAGCTTAATGAGATTTATAGATATAAAAGGGCCACCCAAAAAAGGTGGTCCTTTTGTTACTATTAACCGTTGTATGCCTTGATGTAAATGTCCTCCAACTCTTTTACAAGAGGCATTCTTGGGTTTGCAGTAGTACACTGATCTTCAAAAGCACGGTCCGCCAGCTCTGAAACCTTGGCCATAAATTTTTTCTTATCCACTTTGCATTCTGCAATTGTCATTGGAATATCAATTTTTCTCATTAAGTCACGTACTGCTTTAACCAGGCTCTTTACGCCTTCTTCTGTAGTTGATGCGGGTAATCCCAAAAACCTTGCTATTTCTGCATACTTTTTATCGGCTATAAATGTTTCGTACTTAGGAAATGAAACAAACTTTGTAGGCTTTTGAGCGTTATATTCTATAACATAAGGGAGTAGTACTGCATTTGCTCTACCGTGAGGAACATGGAATTCTCCTCCTAGCTTGTGTGCAAGGCTGTGATTGATTCCAAGGAAGGCATTTGTAAATGCCATTCCGGCTATGCATGATGCATTATGCATTTTCTCACGGGCCAGGCTGTTGCTGCCGTCTTTGTAAGCTAAAGGCAAATACTCAAAGACTAATTGAATCGCCTTCATTGCAAGACCATCGGTGAAATCAGATGCCATTATTGAAACATAGGATTCAATAGCGTGTGTTAGGACATCCATGCCGGTATCTGCTGTGATTGAAGCAGGAACGGTCATTACAAACTCAGGGTCTATTATAGCAACATCAGGTGTTAACTCATAATCCGCTAAAGGATATTTTATATTATTGTCTTTGTCTGTAATAACAGCGAAGGATGTAACTTCAGAACCAGTACCCGATGTTGTAGGTATAGCAACCATTTTGGTTTTGCTGCCCAAATTCGGATAAGTGAATACCCTCTTTCTGATATCCATAAACTTAAGCTTCAGTACATTAAAGTCCAGCTCCGGATGTTCATAATAAAGCCACATTCCCTTTGCGGCGTCTATTGCCGAGCCGCCTCCTAAAGCTATTATTACATCAGGCTTGAAATTGTCCATTGCCTCCTTGCCTTTCAAAACGGTCTCAATTGAAGGGTCAGGCTCAACGTTTGAAAAGATCTCGCTGTGAACATAATTCTGTCGTTTTCTCAAGTAATAAAGAACCTTATCAACATAACCCAGCTTAACCATATATGGATCGGTAACAATAAAGGCTCTGGTAATGTCAGGCATATCTTTTAAGTACTGTGTAGAGCCATATTCAAAATAAATTTTGCCGGGGATTTTAAACCATTGCATATTAATCCTTCTCCTTGCTACGCGTTTTTTGTTGATGAGGTTTACAGCGGATACGTTTGCAGTTGTGGAATTCTTCCCATATGAACCGCAGCCTAATGTAAGGGACGGTATATTTGTATTGTAAATATCACCTATTGCACCATGGGTAGATGGTGAATTTATTATAAGTCTTCCAGCTTTTATCCTCTTTGAGAAAAGGTCAATTATTTTCTGATCTTCGGAGTGAATTACCGCAGAGTGACCAAGGCCACCGAATTCAACCATTTCTTCAGCTTTCTTTATACCATCCTCAAAGTTATCTGCCACATAGTAGGCAAGTATGGGGCTGAGCTTCTCTCTTGACAGGGGATACTCAGGGCCGACCCCTTCCAGTCTTGCAATAAGTATTTTCGTTTCTTCAGGTACAGATAAGCCCGCCATTTTTGCAATGTTAAATGCAGACTGGCCTACAACCGCCGGATTCATGGCACATTTTTTCTCGTCTATAGCCAGCTTTGAAAGCTTTATAATTTCATCTTCATTTAGAAAATAACACTTGTTATCCTGCATGAACTTTTCAAATTCTGTAGAAACCTCCCTGTCAACAATAACAGCCTGCTCGGAAGCACAAATCATACCATTATCAAAGGTTTTGGATAGAATGAGATCTGTTGCGGCTCTTTTAACGTTTGCACTCTTTTCAATGTAGCAGGGCACGTTACCAGGACCGACTCCAAGGGCAGGTTTTCCGGTGCTGTATGCAGCCTGGACCATTCCTGCTCCACCAGTTGCAAGTATGAGAGAAATTCCTGGATGGTTCATAAGAAGGTTGGTTGCTTCTATGGAGGGTTCTTCAATCCATTGAATGCAATTTTCCGGAGCTCCCGCATCAACGGCAGCATCTCTAACAATCCTTGCAGCTTCTCTGCTGCATTTTTGTGCTGATGGGTGGAATGCAAATATTATGGGGTTTCTTGTTTTTAATGCTATGATAGCTTTGAACATAGTGGTTGATGTTGGGTTGGTAACCGGTGTTACGCCGGCAACAATACCCACAGGCTCAGCAACTTCTACGTAATCCTCATACTCATTTTCATTAACTATTCCAACAGTTTTTTCATTTTTTATGCTGTTATAGATGTACTCTGTAGAAAAGAGGTTTTTAATAATTTTATCTTCATATACTCCTCTTTTAGTTTCTTCAATGGCCATTTTGGCCAGGATCATATGCTTTTCGATTCCTGCTACTGCCATTTCCTTTACAATGGTGTCTATCTGTTCCTGGTTCATGTCCATCATTGCGTTCAATGATTCCTCAGCATTCGAAACAAGTATATCAATGGTTTGCTTTATATTTTGGTTTTCATTGTTTTTTACCTTTTCCATATGGTTTTCCTCCTTTTATGTTTGAACATGTTTTTTTAAATCTGCAATTTATATTAAAAAGTGCTGCTATTTCTACACTTCTTATTTTCGGGGTTTGAAATCTAGGATTTACTCAATTGTGTTAAATATTTAACACAATTGAGTAAGGTTAACCCTTCATTGTTGCTGCAATGTAATCATTCTATTATATTGAAAGATACATTATTTGCGGTATCAAACGAAAAAGTGACAACTGTTATTTGATATTGGATAATTATTTTAAACTAGTGTTAATTATTTAACAATTACAGGTGCAATAAAATGTAGTATTATTTAGTTTAAATTGTTAACTGAAAATATTATCTCTTGTTGAGTTAACCTTATATTTAAATTATAATTGATGTAACCACATAAATAAAATGCATATTAAACATAGGGGGTATAAATACAGATTATATGATGATAAATACTGAGTTATATAAAACTTTTTATATAGTTGCTAAAGAAGGGAGTATCACAAAGGCATCGGAGATTTTGTTCATTACTCAGCCTGCTGTTAGTCGTGCAATTCAGCAGCTTGAGGAGAAAAGCGGGTGTTCACTTTTCTTTAGAACACCTAAGGGTGTTAAGCTTACTAAAGAGGGACAGGTTCTGTATAAATATATAGAACAGGCATTTAACTTTATATACCTAGGTGAGAAAAAATTAGAAGAAATAAAGACCTTAGAACAAGGAGAATTCACAATAGGAGTTGGCGATACGGTATGCAAGCATTATCTTATTCCCCATCTAAAGGAGTTTAACCGTACCTACCCGGGGGTCAGGATTCATATAGTAAATCATACCACGCCGGTAATAATAGACATGCTTAAAAAGGGCAAGATAGATTTAGGAATAGCGAACCTTCCTATAGATGAGGCTGAGTATAAGGAATTGATTGTTCATAATATAATGGAGATACAGGATTGCTTTGTGGTTGGAGAAAAGTTCAAAAAGCTTTCCCAAGGACCGGTATCTATCTCTGATTTGGTGAAGTTTCCCATGCTTCTTTTGGAAAAAGAGAGCAATTCAAGGATATATATAGAAAAATACCTTGCTAAAAACAATATTGTAATTCGGCCTGAAATAGAGCTGGGGAATTTTGAGCTGCTGGTCCGATTTGCAATGATAGATTTTGGTGTGGCTTGTGTAATCAAAAATTTTGTTACTTATGAGCTGGA
This sequence comes from Pseudobacteroides sp., assembly GCF_036567765.1. Taxonomy (NCBI): domain Bacteria; kingdom Bacillati; phylum Bacillota; class Clostridia; order Eubacteriales; family Oscillospiraceae; genus Pseudobacteroides; species Pseudobacteroides sp. The sequence goes on along the minus strand of NZ_DATCTU010000115.1, from coordinate 39,235 downwards.
TAGGAACTTTTTATATGAAATTACATTAAAGGAGCAAATTCCACCAAGAAATTTAGGAGTGGTGTATCTAAATTCCATACCTTTATCAGCTGCTGCAGGGAAATTCCTATCGTTCTTGAGCCCTTAATGCTATTAGTACATTTATATGTTTGTAAAACAGTACCGCTATACTAAAGCAGCATAAGTGTCAATAACATAGCGGCAAGGATATTTTAGGCGGTAATATCTTCTGCCTTTAATGAGTTAAGGTATCTAATAACCCCGTTTAAACAGGGCAGCTTTAGTGAAGAGGCACTATCACCCGGATTTTTTATGTCGGAATAAATGCTTTTGCCGGGCACAAGCTCTTTTAGAAGCCTCCTTAAAGATATTGATTAGGCAGGACTGACCGGATAGTTTAACTATAAAGAAGTTTCCTAGCTTTTGGTTTTTATAGAGCTCTAAAAGGTGTTTTCTGGTTATTTCATATATGTCACTGCTTATGAGGATCTCTATATCATTTACATTAAGCACAATGTCAGGGATAGCTGTTGTGCTTGTAAAGCTTCCGTTTTGAATAATTGAAAGGCTCCGATTTTGGAGGTCAATTTTACTGCGGATAACAGTCGAATTATTGAAGAATTTTATTTTTATGTTCTCTGCTGATTTCCCAAAGAAAGTAAAAGTTGCTCTGAACCTCCTGATAGTCTACAAAAAGCTTGTTTTCATAATCCTTATATCTTGTTGGAATAATTCTTTCTGCGTCTTCATAGCATTTATCCAGCTTATGATAAAAGTTAGAAATGCCATTTTTACATGAAGATATGTCTGTAGTTCCACCGCCGCAATCCAGTACTAGTGCAGTATGCTCCTGACCCATTGTGATAGTGCCCTTTTCAATACTTTCGGCAATGGTACTGTAAAGTACAGCTGTAGATTCATCTATAGATCTCTTTGTTACAATATTGTATTCGGGTAAGTTTATAGGAGTGAAAATATGCAGATTTTTAAATTTGCATTTAAATTGACTTTCAGCGGTATCAATAATATGCTTTAGAAAGGCTTTTCTGATTTCGATTAATTGTAGTTGTGTTTCCATAAACATCATACAATTGTTCTTCCTTCGTATAGCCATTGATCCACCTTTTTATTCCATGAAAGCAGCTGGCACTCATAGTATAATCCTTTTCAATCAGGTTTCTGGCATCATGTCCGAATGCATACTTAATATCATCAGGATCAGAACAATCACATATATAAACTATTGAAGGAAGCATAATTGATTCTGAATACGCTGTATTCACAGAATTTGTAAGTTTTACATAATTAATTTCATCAAGTTTAATTTTTGGGTTTAAAATATCGTTTGTATCAGGTGTATTTACATAATTGCTTTTTAAAAAGCCTCCTGCTGCACTATTTGAAGTTCCGAAATCGATAACTAGAACGGTATCTGTCATTTCAAACTTTGTTTTATCATTAATTTCATTAGTTGTGATGTTTTTTGACCTTCTGAAAAATAAGTGTGTTTTAATTTTCCTATATATTTATCCTGTGCTAAGCCAGCTGGAAAAAGAAGGACTTATAAGTTTGAATGACAGAAATGATGGGGTTAAGAGAAAGATATATGAAATTACCGATAAAGGCAGAAAGGAATTCTGCGAGTGGCTTATGCAGCCTTTTGAGCCTCAACCGCCCCGCTCTGAGCTGCTTTTAAAGCTGTCCTTTGGAAATTATATACCTAAGGAAAATGTAATTGAAATGATGAAAGATGTTAAAAAGCGTCATGAAGATAAACTAAAAGAATATAAGCAATTGGAGGAATCTTTTTTAAATGATGTAAATACCAAAAAACATCCTCAGTACGCTTACTGGTTAGCCCCGCTGCGTTATGGAATTTTAGCATCGGAAGCGGCACTTAAATGGTGTGAAGAGACTATAGAAAATATAATATAAACTACAATAAACAAATAGGGAGGTCAATATGGCAAAGGTGCTGTTTATAAATGGAAATGTTCATGGCCACATAAATCCCACGCTGCCGGTGGTTAAAGAATTGGTAAAAGCGGGGGAGGAGGTTTGGTATTTTTCTACAAAGGAATTTAAGGAGAAGATTGAGGCTGCCGGTGCTCGATTTGTAGACTATGGAAGCCGGATGTATGAGCTTTTCCAAGCCTTTAAACCCAGTGGCAATCATCCTTTCTATACACTTATAGAATTTATGTTGGAAATGGATAGGTTGGCAATTTCTCTGATCACAGAAAATGCTGCGGGTGAAGATTATAACTACATAATACATGATTCTATGTTTGGAGGAGGAAGTGTGTTGGCAAAATTGCTGAATATTCCTGCAATATGTTCCTGTACTTCCTTTGCCATGAACAGGCTTCCCATGCCGCCTCATATGTTCGAGCCAGGCTACAATCCTCAGTTGGATAATTTGTATGGAAAGGTAAAAGAGGCATCTAAGGAATGTGGTACTCAAAAGCTTGACATCATGGATATTTTCTTCAAAAAGGAAAGATTGAACATTGTTTATACATCAAAAATGTTTCAGCCTGAATCGGAGAGCTTTGATGACAGCTTCAGGTTTGTTGGACCGTCCATAGCTGAAAGGGAAGAGTGCTTGGACTTCAAAATAGATAAAGAGGGAAATAAACCAGTCATTTATATATCCCTGGGAACAATAAATAACCGATGTGTAGATTTTTATAAAAAGTCAATAGAGGCCTTTAAGGATGAAAACTGGAGGGTAATTATGTCAGTAGGTAATAAAACTGATTTAGGGTTGCTAGGTGACATACCGGATAACTTCATAGTACGGAATTATGTACCTCAGCTTGAGGTGTTGAAAATATGTGATGTTTCTATTAGTCATGGAGGCCTTAACAGTGTAGGTGAGGCATTATATTATGGTGTACCTGTTATATCCATCCCTCAGGTAAATGATCAATATATGGTCAGCAGACAACTGGTAAAACTCGGGGCTGGGCTGGAGCTCAAGATGGAGGACATCACAGTGAATATTTTAAAAGATTCGGTTAAGAGTGTTATGTCCGATAAAGGCTATAAAGCATGCAGTACTGAGATAGGCAGGTCATTTATTGAGGCTGGAGGCTATAAGGCAGCAGCAAGCTTTATATTGGATTTTATAAAAGAGATGTAGTTTACTGTCAATAATCTGCCCTCCTGGAGTTGTCCCTTCTCTTTATAAGCAAATTAACAGGGAGAATAACAAATGAATATTAAACTAACAGTGTTCTTTGAAGGACCTTTTTGGGCTGGGGTTTTTGAAAGAGTCGAGGATGGATTTCTTGAAACCTCAAGGGTTGTTTTTGATACAGAGCCAAAAGACTATGAGGTTTATTCCTATTTGCTCAAAAGCTATTCTAAACTGGTTTTTAGTAGACCTGTGCCAATTGATTGCAGGGAGGAGAAGATGATTAAGCTTGAAATGAAACAGGAAAAAAGAAAGAGAAAAAAAGGGGACATTGACTACTTATTATCAATCTCTAGGAACATATTAGGCAAGGTTGAAAGATATGAAGAGTGGAATCACTGCCTAAGACATAGTTTTATTCGCGAAAATCTCAATAAAAAGCCTGAAGATGTTTGGCTGGTTTTGTTATTTTTATCACATTTCATATAATTGCTCTAAACTAAGTATTAAAGAAACTTACTTTATATACGATAAATTATTGTAAATCTATCTAGGAATTAAATTTGAATCAAATAATTTCCTGGATATTGTTTGCCATGTGCTAGGGAGAAACTAATGGACTGACCAAATGGATAATATCAGTACTATTAATTCTAAGAAAGGAGTAGTAAAGATGGCACAGATATTGGAAGAAGCTTTGGAAATTGGAGAAGATGCACAGAAGGGAAAGTACCTGACATTTGCACTTGGTGGGGATGAGTACGGGATAGAAATCAGGCATGTAACTGAAATAATAGGATTGCAGGTGATTACAGAGGTGCCTGAATTCACCGGCTATTTAAAAGGAATTATTAACCTGCGGGGAAAGATCATTCCGGTGATTGACGTAAGGCTTAGGTTTAGAAAGGAGGAAAAGGATTATAATGACAGGACTTGTACAATAGTAATTCAGGTAAAGGGCATTTCTGTGGGATTAATTGTAGATAATGTAGCAGAGGTATTATCAATCTCTCAAGAAAACATTGTTCCGCCACCAAATTTATCTAGCGATTACCAAAATAAGTTTATAAAAGGTATAGGCAAGATTGATAGCAGTGTGAAACTGATTTTGGACTGTGACAGTCTGCTAAGTGACTTCGCTATGAAGACAGTAACGTTAATGGATGACTTTAGCTGTTAATGAAAACACAAAAGATACTATAAGGAGGCATAATAGACATGCAATGGTTTTATAACATGAAAATATCAGTAAAGCTCATAATTGGATTTATTCTTGTTGCAATGATTGCAGGTGTTGTTGGAATCACAGGAATTATGAACATTAAGTCAATTGATAATGATAATACTCAGATGTATAAGGAAAACACTGTACCCCTTGGATTTATGGAAAAAGCTGCTGTTGCATTCCAAAGAGCGAGAGTTAACGTAATGCTTATAATAGCTAATAATAGTGGATTTGATACATATATAGAAAAGATAAAAAATTACGATAAGGAAGTTTCTGATAATTTAGCACAGTATGAAAAGCTTATTACAAATGATACTGAACAAAAGGAGTTCGATAGCGTTAAATCAAATATAGAAAAGTATAATAGTCTTCGTGCGGAATGCATCAATTTGGCATTAGCCAATAAAGATAATGAGGCCTTGGAGATGACCAAGGGAGAATTTGGAGATTTGGTTGGCAAAATTGATGATTCAATAACCAGGCTCTATGATTTAAACCTTAATCAGGCTGAAGAGAGATCAAAAGAAAATACAGCAACTGCAAACCAATCGGTCTTAATGATGATCGTATTCATAGGAGTAGGAATGGTGCTGGCCGTAGTGCTGGGCTTGTTTATCTCCCGTGTTATAAGCAATCCTGTTAAAAGGATGGTTGAAGCTGCGGACAAGCTTGCAGTAGGTGATGTAAACGTGAATGTTGAGGCAACCTCAAAGGATGAAATCGGCAGCCTTATGCAATCCTTTGGAAGAATGGTGGAAAATATCCGAGATCAAGCACTTGCAGCAGAAAAGATTGCAGCAGGAGATTTAACAGTGAGGGTAAAGGTTAAATCGGATAATGATTTGCTTGGTAAAAAACTAAGTGAGATGATAGAAACTAATAATGAAATACTTACAAATATAAGTTCAGCTTCAGATCAGGTTGCTGCAGGAGCCAGACAGGTATCTGCTTCCAGCCAGATGCTGTCCCAGGGATCTACGGAACAGGCCAGCTCCATTGAAGAAATAACCTCTTCAATGACTCAGGTTGCTGCACAGACAAAACAGAATGCTGCAAACGCCAATCAGGCGAATCAGCTTGCACTAGCTGCAAAAGAAAATGCGGTGCAAGGAAACAGCCAGATGCAAAGCATGGTTAAGGCGATGGCGGAAATTAACGATTCATCCTCGAATATTTCTAAAATAATTAAAGTTATAGATGAAATAGCTTTTCAGACCAATATCCTCGCATTAAATGCCGCTGTTGAAGCTGCAAGGGCAGGACAACATGGGAAAGGTTTTGCTGTAGTTGCTGAGGAGGTTAGAAACCTTGCAGCAAGAAGTGCAAATGCTGCAAAAGAGACCACTGAAATGATAGAAAACTCAATCAGGAAAGTTGAAGCAGGGACAGAAATCGCAAATAATACAGCGGAGGCATTGGATAAGATTGTTGATGGAGTGACCAAGGCGACTCAACTTGTTGGCGATATTGCATCTGCATCAAATGAGCAGGCATCAGGAATTGCACAGATTAACCAAGCAATATCACAGGTAGCCCAAGTTGTTCAGACTAACTCGGCAACAGCTGAAGAAAGTGCATCTGCAAGCGAAGAATTATCAAGCCAGGCAGAGCTTCTAAAGAATGCAGTCAGCAGATTTCGCCTTAGCAAGGTGAAGCTAAATTCAGGCTTTGATGGCGGATTAAGTTCGGACATGGTTCGGATGATCGAAAATATTGTGGAAAAAAAGAAGCTGCACAGCCACAATGATAAATTAGCTGGCGTTGCTGCAGGAGATGCTTCCATGAAGGAAATATCTCCAAAAGCAACTATCTCTTTAGAGGACAATAATTTTGGAAAGTATTAATCTACAGAAACTAATAGAAAAGGGGACTAAAACTTGCCCCTTTTCTATATTAAGAAGTTGATAATCGTACATTTGTAAAGGTTTACATTTAATCAAAAAGTTGCATGGTGGGGAATATGAAACCTATAACAGAAAAAGAATTTAATCAGTTGGTGGATATTATTAAAAGCAAATATGGGGTTAACCTTCTTAATAAAAAAGCACTGGTTATTGGAAGGCTACAGAATTATACGGAGCAAAACGGCTTTAAAAGTTTCTCGGAATACTTGGCATATGTACTGACTGACAAGACTGGAAGGGCACTGACTACTTTGATTAACAAGGTAACAACCAACCATACTTTTTTTATGCGGGAGGCGGAGCATTTTAGCTTTTTCCAAAACAAGGTGCTTCCATATTTGGAGGCTACAGAGTCGGCAAAAAAAGATTTGCGTATATGGAGTGCAGGCTGTTCAACAGGTGAAGAACCATATACATTAGCTATGATTGTAGATGAGCACTTTGGATTAGAAAAAAACTTATGGGATACTATAATACTTGCAACAGATATATCGACAAAAGTTCTTGAAACAGCTTGTAATGGTGTTTATCCAAATGAATTGATTGAAGTGCTACCGCAAAAATGGAAGAATAATTACTTTGTAAGAGTAAATGAAGAAAACAGCAAAATAATCAGCAGGCTTAAAGATGATGTTATTTTTAAAAAGTTTAATCTTATGCAGGACATTTTTCCTTTCCGGCGTAAATTTCATGTTATATTTTGCAGAAACGTAATGATTTACTTTGACTTAACGACAAGAACTGAACTTGTGAATAAATTCTATGAATTTATGGAGCAGGGAGGATATCTATTTATAGGTCACTCTGAATCGCTTAATCGTGAAGAAACAAGATTTAAATATATTTTGCCAGCTGTTTATAGGAAAGAGTAAAAATAAAAGTTCAGTCCTATATGAATATTCTGAGAAATGAAAAAAGACTAATGGAAAATGTTGAAAAAAGTCACAAAAAGATATAAAATAGTAGTAGACTTGTTTTGTTTCATCATATTTTATTTGTCTTAATGTATATGTAAAGGCATATAGCCTTAGCATAATTAAAAAAGTGGAGGTGGGGTTAATGAATAATGAAGCAGCAATGGCAGCGGCAGCAGGTTCAATGCTTTTGTTCAGTGTTATTGGCTTAATTGTTGGTATACTGGTTATAGTCAGTGAATGGCGTTTGTTTGAAAAAGCCGGTGAGCCAGGTTGGGCGTGTATTGTCCCAATATACAATGCTATTGTAATGTTGAAAATTGGAGGTAATCCTTGGTATTGGGTGTTATTAATGTTTATACCTGTAATTAATATCATCATAGGTATCATGGCATTACAAGGCTTTTTAAAAGCATATGGAAGAGGCGATATAGGGTCAGTATTACTTGCACTCTTCTTCCCAGTAATATACTTTCCATATCTGGCATTCTCAAAAAACGTCCAATATGTTGGTTAATTAAGACAAGCAAAACGGTAGATGTTCATTCTACCGTTTTTTTTAATTCTTACGACAACGATCACGGTTGCAAATCGCTAGCGATTTAGCTTGTTTTTTGTCTTTATTATGTTTGTTTTCATGAAGATGATGTAAATTAAATAATATTTATATATAGTATATAGTTAATGCTTATACAATAAGTCCGCCATGAAACATACACTCATATATTTTCTTGTCAAATATATATATTTCTTCATACCCGCTAAACCATTCGAAATCACCCTCTATAGCACACTTGTATGTATAGTTGCCTTTTATATATTCACGCGGACCACGATATGGCATATCATATGAAACATTGACTAAAGATTCCTTCAAAAAATCTCCATCAAACTCAGAGGAAATAACCCGTCCACAATAATTCATTGCCCAAAATGGTTTTCCATTTTCCCATATTGCTTCTTCACCGGCAAACTTCTCACCACCAAGATATGTATCTATATACAATAAATCATTTTCCCCAAACTGTAAATCATGGGATTCAGGCCTTGATGGATTGAATTCTGAGCCTTTACCAGCATAAGTTGCTCTCTTTGCTTTTAATAAAAATAGTATGACTTTATCTTCCATTAACTCTTTCCTCCAATTGCTTGTTTATTCTATATTTTATCATATTGAGGCCATAATAGTTCATAAAGATTATTTTTTTGATCGCACCTAAACAATACGAAGCTAGATAAAAAATAAACTAAAGTATTAAGGATTGTATAATAGATTTATTATTGATAAAATACTGCCGAAGGAGTAATTATATTTAGCGGGAACAATTATCTCTGTTCTAACTCTTATTCCAGATCATCTTTGCACTATTCTATAATAGCAATATTTTTGGCCCAGCTAATTTCTCGCACCAATAGTGCGAGTTTTTCATTTTCATTGTATCACACTACTCTGAGGACAACCTTAAACACCGCACCATTATTGGAGCTTTTCGCTGAAATAGTACCTTTATGCTTTTCTATTACGTTTTTACTTATAGCCAACCCCAAGCCAAAATGTCCCTTCTTTCCTTTATAAAATCTATCAAAAATATAGGGAAGTTCATTCTGGTCAATCCCGGGGCCATCATCGCTGATCATGATTTCTATAGTATTGCCTCCAACTAGTTTGGAGCTTACATATATTGTGGACTTTGCATACCGTATACAGTTGCCCATTATATTTGTAAATGCTCTGGAGAGCTTTTCAAAGTCACCGTTTATTACTGAATTGCCGGTTGAAATATTAGATATAATGTTTATGCTGCTCTTAATAGCTATGCCGTTCATCCTCTCAATGCAGCTGTAGATAAGCTCATTAAAATCCAGACTTTCAAATCGGTAGTTTTCCTCGATGGTATCCAGTCGAGACAAATAAAGTAAATCCTCCACAAGATGAGTCATCCTTTTTGTTTCATCAATTATAATATCCGAAGCATTGTTCTTTTCCACCACATCATATTTGATACCCTCTGCATAGCTTTGAATAGACATCAGAGGGGTCCTGAACTCATGAGAAGCATTCTGGAGAAATGTCTTTTGTGCCTTGTCATATGACTCCAGCTTATCCGACATGGTATTTATGTTGCTGACAAATTCCTGTAGTTCATCATCCACAGGCATATGAATTTTTGCTCCGAAATTCCTTTCTGCAATTTCTCCAATATGCTTGTTTAAAGAGGTAAACGGAGCTGATATTTTCTTTGCCACAAGGGATGAAAATATGCTGATTATAAGTGCTGACAAAACAAGAATTATAAAAAGTATTATATTAATTACCAATTGCAATTGATGGACCTTCTTCATACTCGAATAAATGACTATCCAACCGAGGCCAAAATTATTTTTGTTGTGGACAGGTTTTATTACTGCAATATAGGAGGTGCCGTCCAGATAAAAATCCATATATTGCTGTTTGGGTTTATCGTTTAATTGTTCAACTACTTTGATCAATTTTTTCACAATGTTATCAGGCACTGAAAAGTACTCTCCATCAAGTGATGTTATTGGCTTGTTACTGCTATCGAGCAAAATATAATCTGCATTCAGAAGGGACGCCTGTTCACGCAATGAACGATCTAGGGACAAATAGAACTTGGAAGGATCAATGTTTCCAGGCCGGTTTGCATTTTGACCACCTTGAAGCCGTGGATGCGGCCTTTTATCACCTTCACGCGGAAAAAAGTCAGGACCCCTTCTCAAGGTTGTGGATTCTGCACAGGATGCTATGGAATTTAGTTGATCTTTGACATCGGTTTCAATATATAAACGGATTACTATATTGAATACTATTGTTGTAAGTGCTATAAGTACTATAATTACAATAATATTGTATTTAAAAATCCTCCATTTTATGGTGTTTCTCTTCATAATATCAATCCTTTTCTTCAACTTTGAAACCAAAACCCCATACAGTCTCTATTTTTAAGCTGGACCTGCTATCTGCCAGCTTCTTGCGAATTCTTTTTACCATATCGTCTGTTGCCCTAGTTTCCACTTCGCTTTCAAAGCCCCAGACCTTATCTAAAAGCTCGCCTCTGCTTACGGCTTTGTTTTTGTTTTGGGCTAAATAATGAAGAAGGGCAAATTCCATTCCTGTGAGCCCTATGTTTTTTCCCCTGACTTCCGCCTGCTTCAAATCGCTGTTGATTTCAACGTCAGCCAAAATTAATTTTTCTGTTTGTATATCCTTTGTTTTGTCAAGCTCGATTCTTCGGAAAATACTTTTTATCCTTGCCATAAGTTCCATAGGGCTAAAGGGCTTTGTCAGATAATCGTCACTTCCTAAGGTAAGTCCGGCAATTTTATCCGGCTCGGTATCTTTGGCAGAAACAATTATTATCGGCACAGAGTTTTTTTGTCTTATAGCAGAACATAGAGAAAAGCCGTCTAATTCAGGCATCATTACATCAATAACAAGCATGTCTGCAGGTTTTTTATTGAACGAATCCAGTATAGAACGCCCATCATTAAAGGTCTCGACTTCATAACCTTCTTTCATTAAGAAGGATTTAATTATGTTACAAATATTAACTTCGTCATCTGCTATATATATAAGCTTTTTATCAGCCATGTTTATTCACCTCAATATATATTTTATCATGTAGCAAGTAAAATACTATGTTTTAATAAAATGTGCCTTACTTTTGCCGCACTTTTTCTTTACTAAAACATGAGTGTAAAACTTTTTTAGTAAACTTTTTTAATGGAATAAATACAAAAAAATACCGTTCAATTAAATAATTCTTTTGAAACCAGCTATAGCAATGCTTAATGATCTTTAATACAGTTCTGCCTCATTTTAGCGGAGATTTATCTTTGATGATTGAGATAAAATAATATCGGAACAAAAAATTGTTTAACTTAATTTAAGAGAAAGAGGTGTTGTAATTAATGAAAATTACAAGAATTATTGCAACTTCAACAGTTGCGGCATGCTTGATAGCAACAAGCGTATTTGCTGTTAATACCCCAAGTCCGAGCACTTCCACAAAAACACCTACAGCAACAGTAACTCCAGGCAAACAAAAGACGAAGATGGCTAATAGGCAGAGCATGGCCAGAAAGGTCCATAAAGAGTTTCATTGCAATAAACTGGATGAGCTTGTAACAGCCAAAACTATAACCGCTGAACAGAAAACAGCAGTAGAAAACGCAATAAAGGCAGCAAGAGTAGCAAAGAAAGATGTTAAGGAAGCATTGGATGCACTTGTAAAGGCAGGAACCATAACACAGGCTCAGGAAGATGCAATAATGAAGTCAATACCGATGGTAAGGGGCTACAAAGGCCTTCATGGCAGCAAAATGGATGAATTGGTGACTGCCGGAACAATTACCCAGGGACAGAAAGACGCAATAGTAAATGCAGTAAGGACTGCATGGGAAGCAAAGAAAGATGTTAAGGAAGCATTGGATGCACTTGTAAAAGCAGGAACCATAACACAGGCTCAGGAAGACGCTGTGATTAAGGCTATGCTATCTGGAAAAGGCAAGCACATGAGAATGCATAAAGATAATGGCACTGTTAAGCCTTCAGCTTCTCCGACAGCAAAGGCACAGTAGGTAATAGTAAGGAAAATTTCATTTGATTAATTATATCTAGAAGTTAAAAATACTTATTGTATAAAAAAGGGCTGTTGCAAACCATACTTAATCACACCATTTTGTGTAGATTTAAAAAAATAAAGCACAATATAGGAGGTTAAAAGCTATTTGCTCCAGCCTTTTTTCCAAAACATCTTTATTCATATATTATCTTCTCCCTGTACAATAAATTTAGTTATTTGATCAGCAGCTTATACCAATGAACTGCAATAATCACATATAATACATTCCAGGCTATTTAACTATATTTTTTGCCTTTGCTGATTTAAGCCACTCTGGGAATTCTGTAAGTAATCGGGAGTATAAATCATTGTCATTTATCTCCTGTAAATCGTTAAGTTTGAAAAAGTTTGCATTATCAACAAACCTTCCGTTCAACTCATCTAATCTTTCCAGAAAGTCAAACTTTTCTTTGCCTATTCCAATGTATTGCCAGAAAATCGGATAAAATGATGCTTGCCTTAAGGTATCCTTTGTCAATGTTTTATCTGAGTTTGAACCATCAGTAATAAATATCACAAATGCTGGTGTGGCTGAATCTTTATAATATTCAATCACATCTGACATTACAGGATTATATTCAGTTCCTCCCCATGAACACGAAGGCCTTTTATCTAGTACTTCCTTTTGAATAAATGTATCAAAATTGTTTTCATTTACTTGAGGAAGCCGATTATATGAGCTTGCAAAAATCCACATATCAAGTAGCTCATCATCATCAAATCTTTTGGCGATTGGGAATATTCTTTCAACAACTTCTTGGATTATTCCTTCTTTATAAAGCTTTCGCATCGAGCCGGATATATCAATAACTAATCCTACTCTAGAAATGATGTTATTATCGGTTTTTTTCTCTAAAACTATTTTAAATGTTTCTTCTCTGCTTTTTAATAGGTTTATCTTTGGGGCATTTGAGATATTTTTATTGGCTTGTGCATTTTTTATTCTTTGAGTTATTTTTTTTATTAGTTCGGTGTCTGACATTGTAATCCTTCTTTCCTATAATAAATTTAAGCTTCAATAATTTTAGGCAGTTCTATTAAATCCAATTATACCATTCCCTTTTTTGTTGGAAAAGAGTCAGTCTCACCCCAAATAAGTTTTGTATTTTGGAAATAGATGGGCTATAATTGAAAAAGCACATTTAATAACAATTAATTGAAAGGGTGAGGTATATGCTAAAAAGATTTTCGGCATTATTATTGGTTTGTTTTATGGTATTGAATTTTTCAATTGGAGCCGATGCCTCCAAACACAGGGTTAAGTACAGTGAAAACAGCAGGTTTCATGTTTCGGAGATGGACAGGTTTAAAGATTATGCAAAAATAAACAAGGAAAGTAAGGCTAAAGACAATAGGCTCAAGAATCCCCATGCAAAAGAAAATGCAGAAATCAAAAAGAACCTTGAAGAGTATTTAAATGCTGCAGCTCAAAACAGAAACTTTCATGGATCGGTTTTGGTTGAAAAGGGCGGGAAGATAATATTGGCAAAAGGCTATGGAATGGCAGATTATGAGAACAGTATTCCCAACACGCCATCGACACGCTTTGCAATCGCATCAATGACAAAGCAGTTTACATCCATGGCTATTATGCAGTTATACGAAAAGAGAAAACTTAAGCTTGATGATAAGATTTCAAAGTACTTCCCGGACTTTCCGCGAGGCGATGAGATCACCATCCATCACCTGCTTACCCATACATCAGGCATTACCAACTATACAAATTTGCCTGAATATTGGTCTGTTGATCCTGAAAATGTAGATGTCAATGCAGTAATAAATTTGTTTAAGGACAAGCCCCTTGAGTTTAACCCGGGTGAAGCATGGAACTACAGCAATTCGGGGTATTTACTGCTGGGTGTTATTGTAGAGAAAATAACAGGCAAGAGCTTGGAAAGTTATCTGCAAAAGAATATTTTTGCACCTCTTAAAATGAAGAACACAGGTGTGATATATAAGAATGACAAAAAAATGATTGATACTGTGGGATATATTGGGTATCTTGATATTGAGCCTATTGATGATACACTTACGGCAAAAACCGTCTTTGGTGCGGGATACTTATACTCAACCATTGAAGATATGTATATCTGGGATAGGGCATTATATACTTGTAAGCTTGTAAGTAAAAAGACAATGGACATTATATTTACACCTCATGTGGATACAAAGCTGATAGGCAATTATGGATACGGTTGGGTTATAAACGGTGAAGGCACCGATAAGGAAATATTTCATGATGGTGCACTGCTGGGGTTTAGCTCCATTATTTCAAGATATGTTGAAAGGAATACCGGTATTATAATCTTAAGCAATAAAAATCATACCGGATCAAGCGTATTTAAAATCAAGGATGATATAAACTCAATATTGCTTGGAAAAGAAGTTGAGCTCCCGGCTCCCAAGAAATCAATAACGCTGGATTCAGCAGTAATAGATGGGCTTGTAGGCAACTATGAAGCAGCACCGGGCGTGAATTTCACAATAACCAGGGAAGACAACCGTGTCTATGCACAGATAACCGGACAGGGAAAAGTAGAGATATTCCCCCAATCTGATACCAGCTTCTTCTACAGGATTGTTGATGCAGAAATAATTTTTGTAAAGGATAATAATGGTCAGGTAGCAGGATTGATACTCCATCAATTAGGGGTTGATATTCCGGCAAAAAAGATTACTGATGAAAGTACTCAAGCCGCACATCAGGCTGCATAAAATATATATCAAGCACAATATTTCAGATAACGAACTGTAAATCTAGTTATATACAGTTCGTTATCTATAAAAGGATGGCGGGGATGTTCGAATTTATTGATGTTGAATTCAAAGGTATATTGGATTTGCCTGAACTAACAATTGAAGGTGGCAAAATTACAAGCCTTATCGGTGAGAGCGGCAGCGGAAAATCAACGGTTCTGAGGCTTCTTAATAAACTTATCTCCCCTACAAAGGGAAAGATATTATATAAAGGGATGGATCTTGGAAGCATTAATTCCGTTGTCCACCGAAGGAAGGTCACTATGCTGTCTCAAAAGTCCGTTGTTTTTGAGGGAAGCATCAGGGATAATCTTTCTATAGGGCTCAGGTTTCAGGAATTAGAACAGCCGACAGATGCCAACTGTAATAATATATTGCAGAGAGTTAAGCTTGAGAAGGATCTCGACAGTCCCGCCAACATCCTTTCTGGAGGAGAAAAACAGAGGCTTGCCATTGGAAGGGTGCTGCTATTAAATCCGGATGTATATCTTTTGGATGAACCTTCATCAGCACTGGATGATGCAACAGAGGAAGCGATTATACAAATGATAGCACAAGAATCGGCCAGCAAGAATAAGACTATCGTAATGGTCACCCATTCAAAAGCAGTTGCTGAAAAATATTCCCATACCATTATTGAAATATCAAGGGGCAGGATTAAGGGGAGGTTTGATAATGGGCGGAATAATTAATCTCACTGCCATCCAGGTTGGTTTGGCATATATATTTGTTTTGATAGTTCTTATCATATTAAGGGTAAGGGGCATTAAAAAAGAAAAAGAGATTTTCATATCATCTGTGAGAATGAGTCTTCAGCTAATCCTTACAGGATATATACTGGTATATATTTTTGATAATCCCAATCCCTTCGTAACGTCAGCAATAATTGTGATTATGGAGGCATTTGCGGTATTTACAGTGTTAAAAAAGTATAAGGGAAAGCTCTCAAAACCCTTAATGAAGGTAATTGCCCTTTCGCTTTCAGTAGGCACTCTTTCATGTCTCTTATACTTTTTACTTGTTGTCGTCCGTATTTCACCATGGTATAATCCTCAGTATTTTATACCCATTGCAGGAATGATCATCGGTAACTCTATGACAGGAGTGTCTTTAGCTGTAAAATCTCTTACAGAGGGTATGACAATACAAAGGGATTTGGTAGAGGAGGCTTTGATCCTGGGTGCAACACCCAAGGCTGCAACAAAAGCCATAATTGACAATACCTTTGATTCTGCTATAATGCCGACCATTAACCAAATGGTCGGGATGGGGATAATATTTCTGCCGGGGATGATGACAGGGCAGATACTTTCAGGTACTTCCCCTACTACAGCCATAGCCTACCAGATCGCTATCATGCTTGGAATCCTGGGGAGCGTGGCACTTTCGGTAATTGTAATGCTGCAACTTGGTTACCGTACTTTCTTTAATGAACAGGGCCAATTTTGATTCCTATCAATAATTGAAAAAATAAATAGTTTATGATATAGTTAAACGTAATAGTGGAATTATGAAGGTTCCCAAGGTTACTAATTATTTATCGATGTCTTGGTATGCAGACCCATGAAGGGACTGGAATTTAAAATTCACCCCTTTTTGGGTTTATTATTTTTGTAGAGGAGTCGATATTATGCATATGGCTGATGCATTGATTTCACCCCTGGTAGGTGGAGCTATGGTGGCGGCAACAACTGGAGCAACAGCTTATTCAATTAAAAAAGTACAGAACGATATGGATGAAAAGAAGATTCCATTAATGGGAGTAATGGGGGCTTTTATTTTTGCCGTTCAAATGATTAATTTTTCCATACCTGGAACCGGTTCGAGCGGGCATCTAGGAGGGGGACTGCTTTTGGCAATAATGCTTGGTCCTTATGGAGGATTTCTTACAATGGCTTCCATACTATTGATTCAGGCTCTTCTTTTTGGTGATGGAGGACTTCTGGCATATGGATGTAATGTATTCAACCTGGGTTTCTATACATGCTTTATTGCTTATCCTTTAATCTATAAGGCTTTTGTGAAGAAGAGGGTTAGCCCTGGGACCATAATGGCAGGTTCACTGGTATCATCAATAGTGGGATTGCAATTTGGGGCCTTAAGCGTTGTGTTCCAGACATTTTTATCGGGTAAGACAGAACTGCCTATAGGAACGTTCATCATGTTTATGCAGCCCATCCACCTGGCAATCGGAATAATTGAAGGGGTTGTTACCGCTGCTGTTGTGACATTTATTTGGAATTCCAGGCCGGAGATTTTAGATAAAGCAGCTTCAGGTGAAAAACTTGGTGAAGTACCCATAAAGAGAACATTGATTGGGCTTGGTGCTGCAGTTCTGATTGTTGGAGGAATTCTTTCGTGGTTTGCCTCAGCAAACCCGGACGGTCTTGAATGGTCTATGCTTAAAACTTTCGGTAAAACTGAAATTGAGACAAACAGTGATATCCATAAAATCATGTCTCAGGTGCAAAGTAAAACAGCACAATTACCCGATTATGGGTTTAAATCAGATGATAGTGTAAATACAGATAAAAATGAAAATGAATCTTCACAGGCCAGCGAGGCCTGGCCAGCAGTAAATACAGGAACCAGTTTTTCCGGTATAATTGGTGGTGCTGTGACCCTGGGGGTTGTAGTGCTTGCAGGAGGCATTATAAGTATCATAAAAAGAAGAAAATTAAATTATAAATCAAGGATTTGATCCAATATATGTCAGGCATTATAAATTCATTATATAATATGAGACACATGGATGATCTGGCTCGCAGGGAATCTCCCATACACAGCATCCATCCCCTTATAAAGCTCATAACCACAATTGTCTTTATAGTGGTTGTTATGTCATTTGGAAGGTATGAAATAGTCAGGCTTCTGCCTTTCTTCTTATACCCTGTAATAATTATTGCCATATCGGATGTTCCTAAAGCCCCTATATTTAAAAGAATTCTTTTTGTAGAACCCTTTATTATAGGTATAGGCATATTAAACCCTATGTTTGACAGTCAAACCATTCATATTGGCGGAATTGTCTTGTCCAGGGGATGGATTACATTTGGTTCTATTTTTGTTAAATCACTGTTGACCATTACAGCCGCACTGCTGCTTATAGCAACTACAGGAATAGACAGGCTGGCAGAGGCTCTAAGAATGTTAAGAGTCCCAAGAATATTTGTGCTGCAATTGTTATTGACATATCGGTATATATCTGTTTTGACCGATGAGGTTGGAAGAATGACTAGAGCATATACGCTGCGTGCTCCACAGCAAAAGGGGATTCATAGAAAGGCCTGGGCCTCGTTTGCAGGGCAGCTTCTTATAAGAACCTTTGATAGGGCACAGAGGGTATATCATGCTATGTGTGCAAGAGGGTTTGCAGGCGAGTACAACACCGGAAATGCTTTTAGTGTGAGATTGAGGGATTGTATATATTTGGTTTGTTGGACTTTGTTTTTTGTAATTGTAAGAATTCTTGATATACCTGTACTTATAGGTTCAATGATAACAGGGGTGGTTTTATAGATGAGTCATCACAAGCTTGAAATAAGAGATTTACATTTTTCCTATCCTGATGGCCATAAGGCGGCGGATGGGATTTCCATAAGTATCAGTCATGGGGAATCCGTTGGTATAATAGGTGCCAATGGGGCAGGTAAATCTACACTACTGATGCTGCTCTTGGGAATTATGTTTCCCGATAAGGGAGAGATTATTGTGGGAGATGTGCCTGTAAATAAAAAGACATTGCCTTTTATAAGGCAAAGGATCGGCATGGTTTTTCAGGATCCTGAGGATCAGCTGTTTATGCCCACAGTATATGATGATGTGGCATTTGGCCCCAGAAATTATAAGCTTGATGAAAAAACTGTTGAAGAACGAGTGCTTAATGCGTTGGATTTGGTAGGAATAACCCATCTTAAGGACCGTGCACCATTTAAGCTCTCGGGTGGAGAGAAGCGGGCTGCAGCAATTGCATCAGTGCTTTCCATGTTGCCCGATATTCTTGTAATGGATGAGCCTACTTCTGCCCTTGACCATAAATCCAGAAAAAAAATCATGGGAATATTAAAAGGATTTGAACATACGAAGATTATAACCAGCCATGACATGGATATGCTTATGGAGATATGCAGGAGAATTGTTGTAATTAAGGATGGAAAGGTATTTGCTGACGGTGTATCAATGGATATACTGACCGATGGAGTACTTCTTAGCAGTTGTGGCCTGGAGGTACCTCTTTCTCTTCAGAATTGCCCTAAATGTGGTATGAGTAAATAAAAATCATAACATATTGAATTATGTCGTATATAGGTATATAATTAGAATGCTAGTAGAATATTCGTTAGGTGAGGTTCCTATACAAATATACGCTACTGCCCGGAAACATCGAGAGATGCCAATGGGTCAACAGGTACTACCGAAATAAGGTTTTACTTAACGTAGCTGGATTAGTTTTTCCAACGTTGTATAGTGCTAAAGCTCAACGAGTGAAGGATAAATAAAGGCGTTTTTCCGTCACTCTTTTCTGGCGGATTTTTTATTGTCAAGAAAATTACTTACTCATTCTATTTTAACATAATTCAAAGCTAAATTATGGAGGTGAACGGTATGGACTATGACCCTGATAGTAGCAATTACATAGTATCTTTTCCAAGGTTAAAAGGTTTATTTGTCATGCCGTTGATCATAATTTGGTAAAATCCGTAAAGCGGACAAATAAACCCTCGCTTGCTTGTTCTATTATTTAAAAAGAGGGTGATTGTATGATTGAAATCTTCAAATCAGTTAATAACGAGATAGTACACACAACTACATTTGATGAAGGGGTGTGGGTGAATCTGGTCAACCCCAGTGAAGAAGAAATTGAAAAAGTGAGAAGTGCTCTAAATGTTGAGGTAGACTTTTTGAAAGCTGCACTGGATGAAGAGGAAAGGGCCAGAATAGAAAGTGATAACGGACAGACACTTATAATTGTTGACATACCAATTGTTGAGAAAGAGGGGAAAATGAATGTATATACTACCATCCCTCTTGCAATTATCCTTATAAAGCATTTTATTATTACTGTTTGCTTAAAGGAGGATACATTACTAAAGGACTTCATGAGCAACAAGGTAAAGACTTTTTTCACACAGTACAAAACAAGATTTGTTTTGCAGATACTTTATAAAAATGCTACACGGTATTTGCAGTTTCTAAAGCATATTGACAAGACCAGTATAAGAATAGAGCAGGATTTGCACAAATCCATGAAAAACAAAGAGCTTATCCAGATGTTGAAGCTTGAAAAGAGCCTTGTTTACTTTTCCACAGCACTAAAATCAAACGAGATAGTTTTGGAAAAACTCATGAAATACGAACATATTAAGAACTATCCTGAGGATACCGAACTTCTTGAGGATGTAATAATTGAAAACAAACAGGCTATCGAGATGGCCAACATATACAGCAACATACTCACAGGCACAATGGATGCATTTGCATCTATTATTTCAAATAACTTAAATATAGTTATGAAATTCCTTACATCTGTTACCATAGTAATGGCTATTCCTACTATGATATCAAGCTTTTTCGGTATGAATGTTGACCTTCCGTTATCAGGAGGATTTTCGTTCTGGATAATTGCTGCCATAGCATTTGCCATGTGTTCAGTAACGGGAGTTATATTGTACAGGAAAAAGATGTTTTAGCCGTTTTGATATATAGAAAGTGAATATTTACTTTGCAATATGTAAGTTTATATGTTAACTTTTAAAAAAATCCTGCATGAATAAATTTTATGTAGGATTTTATTTATGTCTTAGCAAGGGATTCTATTATTAAATCTTAAAAAATGTTATAAAAACTAAAAAATAGTGTATAATATAAATGCAAATACAAATGCAAATGCAAATCATTATTATTTACAATAGGAGAAGTGATTTATGAATAGGTACTATACAAAGTTATTTATGTTGATTGTAGGTGTTGCTTTATTGTTTACTTCTTGCGGTAAGTCTCCGGAAACTGCCAGCATCAGCAATGAAAAACAGTTTACAATAGTTACATCATTTTATCCCATATATGTGTCCGCATTAAATGTAGCAAAAGATATTCCTGGTGTCAGGGTAGTCAATATGACAGAACCGCAAACAGGCTGTCTCCATGATTATCAGTTGTCTCCTTCAGACCTGAAAACCCTGGAAAGTGCTGATGTTTTTGTAATAAATGGTGCAGGTATGGAAGCATTTATGGATAAGGTTTTAGGACAAATGCCAAAGCTTAAAGTTATCGAAGCCTCAAAAGGTATAGATATCATCAAAAATTCTTCGGATGGGGAAGAAAATCCTCATGTATGGGTGAGTATATCCGATGCAATAAATCAGGTCAGGAATATCGGTCAGCAGTTGTCTTCAGTTAACCCGGAAAATTCGGAAAAGTATAACAAAAACAGCGAGGATTATGTAAATAGATTGGAATCGTTGAGAGACAAAATGCACAAGGAACTTGACAGCATTAAAAACAAGGATATTGTGACCTTCCATGAATCTTTTCCGTATTTTGCGAAAGAGTTTAATCTAAATATTGTTACTGTAATTGAACGTGAGCCTGGCTCTGAGCCAAGTGCAGGTGAAATAGCGGATACTATTGAAAAAATAAAAAGGACTGGGGTTAAGGCTTTGTTTGCTGAGCCTCAATATTCACCCAAGGCAGCAGAATCTATAGCGAATCAAACAGGTGCTAAGGTTCATACCCTTGATCCGATAGTAACAGGTTCAAATGATGGGGATATTGACGGATATATTAAAAAGATGGAGCAAAATCTCAAATCACTGGTAGAGGCACTCAAAATATGAATAACGAAAACAAATTTCACAAAGACATCAAAAATAGTGTAGATCAAAAAAGTAAAGGTTGTAGGGATGCCTGCTGCGGGTTTTGCTGTACAAAACTAAAAGAATTTGGGGTAACTATAGGAAAAACTGAGATATTAAGAGATATAAACCTTCACATACACTGTGGAGAGCTTACGGCTATAATAGGACCTAACGGTGCAGGCAAAAGTACGCTGTTAAAGGCCATGCTTGGTGATATAAAGTCTGAGGGGGAACTTAAATATATTGATGCAAAGGGAAGACGCAATGGAAAGCCTCTAATCGGCTATGTACCCCAGTATCTCAATTTTGATGCCGGATCTCCTACCAGTGTGTTGGACCTGTTCATGGCATGCCGATTTAAATTTCCGGTTTGGATGTATACCCCCAAGAAAATTATACAACATGTTGAGGAAAGCCTTGCAAGGGTCAAAGCAGATCATCTCATAAAAAGAAGGCTCGGAGCATTATCGGGTGGAGAGCTTCAAAGGGTCTTGCTGGCACTTGCACTTGACCCTATACCTGATTTATTGCTTTTGGATGAGCCGGTATCCGGAATTGACCATAATGGGCTTGCAATTTTTTATGAGACGGTATCACAGCTTAGAAAAAACTATGACCTGTCCATAATATTGATTTCACACGATCTTGACCTTGTATATCAATATGCGGACAGGGTTATCCTTCTTAAAAAGACTGTCCTTGAGAGCGGTAAGCCTCAGGATGTTTTTCAAAGCGAGAACTTTAATGAAGTGTTCTCGTTGAAGTGGAAAAATATCGGCAGCCATGAAGGGGGGAATACATAATGGAGATTTGGTACAGGATCATTGAATTGCTTCCCTTTGAATGGACAGGGCATACATTTATGAAAAACGCACTGCTTGCAGTTATCTTGATTTCACCTGTTTTTGGCATACTGGGAACCATGATTGTCAACAACAGAATGGCATTCTTCTCAGACGCATTAGGGCATGGGGCGTTTACCGGTGTTGCTATCGGAGGGATTATGGGCTTGGTTCAGCCCCTTTGGTCTGCGATTGTTTTTTCTGTTCTTTTTTCAATAGGAATTGCAATTATAAAGCACAGGAGCAGAATGGCAAGCGATACGGTTATAGGGGTTTTTTCATCTACTGCTATAGCATTGGGTATATTTATTCAGACATCAGGGGGTAAAAGTTTCGGAAAGGCAATGACATATCTGGTGGGAGATATACTAAGCATTCTTCCAAGGGAGATTTTTTTGCTGTGGATGGTGCTGATCTTTATCGCCTTGTTGTGGTTTTTTGTTTTCAACAGGCTTATGGTAGTGAGTGTAAACCCATCTCTTGCAGGAAGCAGGGGAATACATACCTTCTGGAATGAGCTTGTCTTCAGTATGGTTATTGCAGTTGTGGTTACGGTATCCATGTCATGGATTGGTCTTTTAGTAATAAACTCATTTTTGGTTTTGCCGGCAGCAGCAGCAAGAAATATAGCAAAGAATCAAAGACAGTATCACCTTTGGGCGGTTTTGATTTCAGTTTTTTCCGGGATTGCCGGACTCCTGGCCTCCTATTATATTGAGACAGCTTCAGGTGCCACTATTGTATTGATCTCTGCATTTATATTCTTTGTTACTTTTATATATAGAAAAAGATTCGATTAAGGGATGACTAAATAAGTTTTTACATATACAGGAAGGATGTATCATGTTGGAAGTCAAGGGTTATAAGGATTTGTTGAAAAAAGAAAATTTGAGAAACACTAAACACAGGAATTCCATTCTTGAGGTTATAGAACAATGCGGTCAGCCAATAACTGCAGATTCAATCTATCTAAAGCTTAAGGAGCAAGGGGTATCTATAAGCCTATCAACCGTTTATCGGGTTTTAGATACTTTGATTGGAAAAGGTTTGGTGGTCAAGACCAGTGTAACAGATGAGAATAAGGGACTTTATGAAATAAATAGTATGGAGCACAAGCATCACCTCTTATGTGTGAAATGCAGGAAAATGCTGTCTGTAGACGGGTGTCCCCTAGAGGATTATGAAAGGGAATTAGAGCAAAAACTGGGTTTTTCTATAAAAGGGCACAGACTTGAAATGTTTGGGCTTTGCGACAAGTGTAAAGACGGTGATACATGAAGCTTGAGAGTCGGAGGGGTAATATGAGAGTTGCAGTTATTGATGGCCAGGGCGGTGGTATGGGAAGGGCCATAGTGGAAAAGCTTAGAATAGTATTCGAGAATCATATAGAAATTCTTGCACTTGGAACAAATGCATTAGCGGCATCCCTCATGCTCAAGGCAGGTGCAGATGAATGTGCATCAGGAGAGAATGCCATTGTTTTTTGCACTCAGAGAGTAGACGTTATAATGGGACCAATAGGAATTATAGCCGCAAACTCAATGCTTGGCGAGCTCACACCCAATATGGCAAAGGCCATAGCAGAATGTCGAGCCAGAAAGATACTTATTCCAATGAATAAATGTAACATACAAATTGCAAGTGTTCGGAACGAGCCTTTGCCTCAGCAGATTGATGACGCAATTGAGATGTTAAAAAGCTTAAAGCTATTCATTGAATAAAGGATTGATATCTTGCAAAATATAATTAGGAAAAATCGTTTGGAGGTAAATACAATATGCAATTAGCTGCACATGAGGCACTTCCTGTACCGGAAATGACAAAAATAATTGATAATTATACTCAATCCAACACCAATGCAAAATCCATAACACCACGCACTGACGTACAGTATTTAGATGACCGTGAAATTGCAACAGCATACCTTTTAACACTTAAGAGGGCTGGACGTGAATACGCCTGGGCAGCTATGGAAGCCAGCAATCCAGAGATACGTACATTTCTCGAGGATGCATTTAAAATGAGTTCACATCATGCATACGATGTGTGGCAGTGGATGGTCACGAAAGGATATTATCCTTTAGAACCTGCTCCCGCTGAGACATTAGGTACTATTGCAAGCATATACAAAGCCATACCTGAGTCAAACGCTACAATTCAATAAAAAAATGTGATATTAAAAGACCCGCCGATTTTTCGACGGGTCTTTTATCTGATATACTGATAATGGAGCTAAAGGGATTTGAACCCTCGACTTCTACAATGCCATTGTAGCACTCTCCCAGCTGAGTTATAGCCCCATAATTATCAATACTATTATAAACTGTTTTTGGAAGTTTTGCAATTGGAAAAGTATTTAGCTATGACATGAATATACTAGATTTGCTAAATTCCACAGGTCTGGTGACAAAATCAGAATAAAATGGTAAAATAGCGGCATTATATTCTCATTCGTATTATGGAGACTTTTGATATAATCTGGGAGGAGTATTTATGTTTGAACTGTTAAAATCAAGAAGAAGTATAAGAAAATTTCAAAATAAAGAGATAGAGAAGGAAAAGGTAGATACCGTTCTAAAAAGTGCACTTCTTTCTCCCTCGTCAAGATCAAGAAGACCATGGGAATTTGTTACCATTACAGATAAGAAACTTTTAAAAAGGCTATCGGAGTGCAGGGAACACAGCTCGGCTTTTTTAGAGGGAGCACCTCTTGGAATAGTTGTTATTGCAGATCCGGAGGTTTGTGATGTTTGGATTGAGGACGCTTCAATAGCATCAATAATTATACAGCTTTCCGCTCAATCTCTGAGTTTGGGCTCATGCTGGATTCAGGTGAGGGATAGAAACCATTCTGAAAATGTATCAGCAGCAAGCTATATAAAAGAATTATTGGGAATACCGGCCAAGTATAGTGTTGAATGTATCATAGCAGTAGGTTATCCGGCTGAAGAAAAAAAGGCCTATGATGAAGATGATTTACCCTATGAGAAGATTCATTATGACAAGTACTAGGCAGTGATCTAGGTAGGAGGAAGGGTTTTTGAAAAATGATAAGAGAGTAATTTTTGCCTATATCACTGTTTGCATATTATGGGGGTCTACCTATCTTGCGATGCGAGTCGCAGTAGGGAGTTTCCCACCGGAATTGTTTGCCGGAATGAGGTTTTTGCTTGCCGGAATTATTGTAATGTTCTATGCATTAGCAGCTAAAAAAGAATTTCCCCATAGCGGGAAGGATGTTGTTAAATCAGCAGTTCCTGGGGTTTTAATGCTGATGGGAAGTAATGGCCTTGTGATGTGGGCAGAGCAATGGGTTCATTCAGGAATAACTTCCCTTCTGTTATCTGTAACACCTCTGTTTGTTGCTCTAATAGAAGTAATTGTCCTGCGTGACACAAAAATAGGCCGAACAGGATGGACTTGCCTTATAATGGGTTTTATGGGTACAGCCATGCTTGTTGTATCTGGTGCGGGAGTGGGATCTGTTGATATTAAAGGCGGTTTGCTGGTATTAACGGCGGCTTTGTTGTGGTCCCTTGGATCTATTTATTCAAGCAGGGCAAAGTTTTCTGGAAACATTGCAACGCATATCGCTATTCAGATGTTAGCTGCAGGGATAGGGCTAACAATATTGGGGCTTATTTTGGGAGAAGCTGAAAGAGTAAGATTAAGCACCAATGTGGTTTTGGCACTGATCTATCTTGTAATTTTCGGTTCAATAGCCGGATATTCATGTAACATGTATGTGCTTAGCAAATGGCCTGCATCAAAAGCCATAACCTCGGCTTATGTAAACCCTGTTGTTGCTGTAATACTTGGGGTGGTAATTCTTAATGAAAAGATAAACCCTGCTATGGTTCTATGTATGATAATAACCCTTGGCTCTGTAGTCTTGCTTCATCTCATTAAGTATGGGATGCTAAAGGGTAAATAGTTTATATATTAGGAGGAACAAAATGGTCCAAGAGCTATTGAAAGCATTTTTGCTTATTTTTATTGCTGAAATGGGGGACAAAACCCAGATTTTAGCTATGGCATTTGCAACCAAATATCCGGCAAAGAAGGTTTTGGCAGGGATATTTGCTGGGTGTCTTATAAACCATGGCTTGGCAGTGCTATTGGGAAGTTATATTTCAAAGCTTATACCTTTAAATACTGTTCAGATTATTGCAGGATTTGCATTCGTAGGCTTTGCCTTATGGACGCTTAAGCCGGAATCGGACGAGGATGAGGATGAAAACAAAAAATCAAAGTTTGGGCCTGTTATTACAGTAGCAGCAGCCTTTTTTATCGGAGAGTTGGGAGACAAGACCCAGCTGACTGCTATTACACTAGCAACTGATGCGGTTTACCCTTTGGTAATATTGGCAGGAACAGTTTCAGGAATGTTGGTAACAGGTGGAATGGGTATAATCGTAGGCAAGAAGCTTGGAGACAAGATTCCTGAGTTTGCAATAAAGATAATAGCAGCTTCGGTATTTATGCTGTTTGGTGTAACAAAGCTGTATAATACCATGCCTGAAGAATACCTTGGAACAAAGTACATACTACCCTTTGCAGTAGTTATATCTGCTGTTGTTTTCTGGCTGATAAGAGGAACAATAATTAGAAGAAGAGAGGGTAAAGAGTCACCGTTAATAAAGACATCAAGGGAACTTTACAATTATTATCACCAGGCAAGGAAAAAGGTGGAGGACATTTGTCTTGGAGAAGGCAAGTGCGGGAATTGCCAGGGAAAAAACTGTATTATAGGCTATACCAAGCTGCTTATAGAGAATGGGCTGGAAAGTATGGATTCGGTGGAACTTGACGAAGGAGGAAAAAACTTTAATAAAGACTATGATAAGGATTCGGTATTGGAAACCCTAAGGATTACGCTTGCCATATTGAAGAACGACCCTAACAATGATAATTACAGTAACTTACATAGGATAAGAAAAAACCTTGAAATAATATTGCTTGGTAAAAGTCTTGGAAGTATGAATAATTGGCAGGATTATGTCAACAAGTTAGGAGCAATAAATAGGGATGTGGCAGATAAGTTAGTTAACGGAATAAAATAATGGTAACCTTCCTGCAGCAGGCTTAAAAGTCGGTTATGCATTTACGGGAGGCGGAACAAAAAGAACAGGGGGGACTTATCGTTGGGGGCTCCTTAGGGATTCAGATTGCTATAAGGGAATCATGACAGGAACAATGCACCCAAACTTCTGTGTATCGTTTGAAATGTCTGTTCCGTAAAGACAAAATAGATTTTTTATGAATATAAGAAAAAACTTCAGGGAGCAAAACGCTTTGTTCCCTGAAGTTTTTATGTATGTCTAGGAAATCATGTTGTGTCTTCGTTCCAATATGTAATTACATGTTAGCACTTGCAGTTGTTGTTACACCCACCGAAGCCTCCGAAAATCCCCGGGCAGAAGCACACAATAAGTATGAGTATTATAACAATCCATATAAAGTCATTTCCAAAGCCCAAAAAGCCGCATCCTCTTTCATTTTCCATTGAATTCACTCCCTTGCAATATATATATACAATTTATAATATGAAAAACAGATAAAAAACGTTCTATAGGAAAAGTGATTTTGCTTCTAAATAAGCAACTTTTTCCAACAATTTATATATAATACCAATAGGTTATATAAATAAGAGGTGCTCTTTATGATTATACCCATAAAACTTGCTGGGATTGCAATTGCATGTAAAACAGCACAGGCATACAGCTATAAACGGAAAAATTACTTCAAAGGTAGCCCTGATAAGTCAATAGAATACAAAAAAACTTATAAACCTGTAAACCACTACCAAAGGCCGGGGCCAAGCATATTAAGTGTTGTTTCTCAAGCTATTTCATCAAAAATCAAAGGTAGCCCGCAGGAAGATTACTTGGAAGTGGTTAAAAACACCATACCCCAGGATGCAAGGATTTTAGCTCCTACATACAGGGGGAAGTCAAAAGCATATGAGCTTTGGGATATTGACAGTGATAAGGAAAATGAGCTTATAGCAAGCTATATTCTTAACGATGAGATAACTACGATGATCATTAAAAAACAAAACGGCCTATGGAATATAGCTACCGAAATTAAAAATCCGGAATGTAAATCATTAAATTTCAGAACACTGGCAAATGTCACTGGAAAAGGTAAGCAGCTGCTTTTGGGATATGTAGATAAGGATAACAATAAGGAACTGTCAGCTTATAATCTTAAAAACTATGATGCAAATATGCTGTTTTCCCACAGATATAATAAGTTTAGCTTGCTAAAACTTCCTGACAATTCCAAAGGATATTCCAAAAATCATCTGCTATTCTGGAATAGGAATCAGCGTGGAAGCTATGATGTTGAAGTAAAAGTGTGGAACGGAAACTGCCTTGAGGCCGCTAAAAAACATAAGGATGCAATGTTAGGCGGAGTATTGCCGCTTTATGCAAAACGTCTTAGGACAAATCCCAAAAATCCCGATAACTGGTATGAATTGGCGGTAGCATTGGAGAATGCCGGATTTAATAAGGAGGCTTTATATATTATTAAAGCAGCTAGGATGCAAAAACTATCGAGAGAAAAATCAGAGGATTTTGATTCATTAGAAAATAGCATAAGACATATATAAAAACAATACCCCCCGTTTTAATAACGGGGGGTATTGTTTAAATCATACGCTATAGAGCTTGCTAAATGTAAGTATGTTCATGTCAAGATTGCAAAATCACTTGGTGATTTTGTATACGGGATTAGCAAACTGTATTATCGCATGCTGGTCCTTGACAGCCCCAGAAGAGCAATAAGAACAGGATAATAAAGAATAAAATTTCAGAATTATCAAACAAACAGCCGAAACCTCTTTTTTCGCTCATTAAAAACACTCCATCCTAATATGAATATTAATAGTATTTAAGCCTAATATAAAATATTCATTTTATGGATTTTAGTGCATGTATTACTATTAGATATTTATTTGAAATAGGTCTCTTATCTCTTTTTCACTCAGTTGTGTAACCAGGTTCTCACCTGCATGAATGACACTGCTTATAAGATCCTTTTTCTTTTCCTGGAGCTCTAGTATTCTCTCCTCAATTGTACCCTTTGCTACGATTTTGAATACCTGCACCGCCTTGGTTTGACCTATTCTATGGGCTCTGTCGGTGGCCTGATCCTCCACAGAAGGGTTCCACCAAGGATCAAAGTGTATTACTACATCAGCTGCGGTAAGGTTTAAACCTGTGCCTCCGGCTTTTAATGAAATTAGAAAAACCGGTTTTTCCAATGAGTTATAATCGTTTACCATCCTGAGCCTTTCTTCTGCCTTGGTGCTCCCGTCAAGGTAAAAATAAGGTGTTTTCCGTTTGTTTAATTCTACCCCTATAATTTCAAGCATAGATGTAAATTGTGAAAAAATAAGTATTCTATGACCCGATTGAAGGGAATCTTCAACCAGCTCTGTTAAAACTTCAAGCTTACCGCTGCCACCTTTATAATTTTCAATAAATGTAGCAGGATGACAGCAAAGCTGTCTTAGCCTGGTCAATATAGAAAGTATTTTTATTTTGCTTTTTTCAACCCCATTGTTTTTTATTTCAGCTGCCACTTCACCTTGTGCCTTCTTTAAGTACGCTGCGTACAGTTTTTTCTGATCAACTGCCATTTCAGCTACGACTCTGCTCTCGATTTTATCTGGAAGCTCCTTTAAGACATCCTTTTTAAGCCTTCTTAATATGAAAGGCTTTATAAACTGTGAAAGCCTCTTTAGAGCTTCCTTGTCATTATTTTTTACAATGGGGGACTCAAATTTCTTTATAAATTTATTATGGCTCATGAGATATCCCGGCATTATAAAATCGAAAACCGACCACAGCTCTGTGAGGGTATTTTCTATAGGCGTACCTGTCAAAGCAAAGCATCCTTTAGCTCTAATGTTCTTAACCGAGCCTGCATTTAATGTGGCAGGATTTTTTATATGCTGTGCTTCATCTACAAAAACATAGCTGAACTCCAAATTCTCATATAGTTCTATATCCCTCTTTAAAGAGCCATAGGATGTTATTGCCAGATCACAACTGCCGATTTCCTTTATGAGCATTCCCCTTTCGGCTTTATTGCCAGATATGACGGTCGCAGTCAAATCAGGCACAAATTTATCAACCTCAGCCTTCCAATTAAAAACAAGTGATGTTGGTGCAACAACAAGGCAGGGCTTGGTTTGATCTGTTTTTTCACTCTTAATAAAACTTAAGACCTGCAGTGTTTTTCCAAGACCCATATCATCTGCTAAAATACCTCCGAATCCATAATGAGAGAGGGTTTTAAGCCACTTATATCCGAACTTTTGATAATCCCTCAGCACTCCAACAAGGTCTGGAGTAAGCTTTATGTTGAGGTCGGTTGGATTTAATATTTCAGCAACAAGTTTTTCATAATCTGCATTTTTTGAAACAAGCTTGAATTCCTTTTCGTTTAAATAATTGTCAAGGAATAATGCCCTGTTTGAGGGAAGGTTTATCTTTGAACCTTTTATCTTTTTCTCATTTATATCCAAGTCGGAGAAAAGGAGAGATAAGTCCAAAAGCTGCCTGTTATCCAGTTTTAGAATGGATCCGTCCTTAAGCCTGTAATATTTCTTTTTTTCTCTGACAGAATCTAAAAGGTTTAATATATCATCATCTTCAAAATCATCTACGTGAAAATCAAATTCCAAAAGATTTGAATCAGTGTTAAGCCTTATGCCCATCCGGACATTATTTACATTCTTTATCCTGAGAGCCTTAAAAGCGTCGGAATAGAATAATTCGGCTACTTCCTGCAGCATGTCGATCTTTCCTGAAATTATTTCAGCAATATCATCATCTGTCTCATTGTAAAAGACTCCGCCTTTTTGGTACATGCCAAATGAGTTTAAAAGCTCTATAATCTCATTTTCCTTGTCAACATCCCGGAGCAGTATGCCGGATTGGTTTTGGGACATGCCTGGCTTTATTGTTTTATCTCCATATATGAATTCAACCTTTGCGGATATTCCCTTTGAGGTCAGGTCAAAATATATTTTACATCGAAGTACCTGCTCCATAACCTTTTGGGCAAGGTTGGGATCTATATCCACATGGCATGAGTCTTTTATTGATGGAATAAATTGTTTTAAAAATTGGACTCTATCTTCTTTCCTGATTCTGTATGTAGGGTTTCTTTTTTCTGCACGTGTAGCATGAACTTTATCAATCAGATACCTTTTTGCCTCGGGAATTCTGTATACCTTCAGTTTGTAAGGATCAAAAGCATACTCAAAATCCTCAGTAAGTGACATTATTTTTATATTTCTGTCATAATCGGCTTTCATCAAGAGGTCATCATCTTTTTGCTCAATACTTATCTTCATCTCTATATCATTTTCCAACTCTAGAGTAGAGCCGCTTACTTCTGAATAAAATAAGGGCTTCAAGCTGTCTTTTACTATTTCAAAGTATGTTTTTAAGTTATCTTCAAACAGTTTGACTATACTTCTTTCAAAGATGCTTCTAACATCATTATAATATGAACGATAACTTAAGTATTCGTTTAATGTATTTTCTTTTCTTAGCAGATCAGCTAGAAACTTAAGTACTTTTTTATCGGTTTCTTCAAAAAAAGTATTTCTGAAGTCCATTTCATACTTTTTAGTGAAATGATAAACTCCGTTTTGTTCCATTGCTTCAAGGAAAGCCTTTATATCCTTGACAACATAGGGTTTTGTTTCGCCGGCTTTTAGCTTGAGTTCAAGGCAAACCTTGTCATAGCCCAGTTGTGTAAAATCATGCACCAGCCACAAATGAGCTTTTATATGCTTTGCATGGTTTTTTGTGAAGGCAAATGGGATGAAGACATCTTTACTATTCTGAATTTTATCGGCTCCATACTTTTCCTGTGCCTTTTTAAGCAGTGCGACTATGTGTCTGCATGCACCATCGTTATTATAGAATTCCATGCACTGGCATGCAAAAGATTGAACTTTGTGATTTTCTGACAGTCTAACAAGGGCACGATAACTGTAGTCCTCTTCAACAGTTGCCGAAATCATATTGTCAAACTCCATAAATTCCAAGTTTCTTACGTTATTTGCCATTTGGCACCCATTTTCATAGGCCGATTTATCAGAAGCTATATCTTTAATGCTGATATCACTTAAATTAAACAATTTTACCCACCTTTTAATTAATTATCGTGGCGTTGATATCTGCTGGATTAAATCCCCAGCTTAATCAGAACCCCATCATATTATTTTACCCTATATTACAATTATGATTCAATAAGTAAAAGGAGAATAAATGTAATAGACTTACCACTTTTAATCCATATTGAGTATTATCTCCACCGGGCAATGATCCGAACCTGCTATGTCTTTATGTATTACAGCATCTGAAAGCGACTCTTTTATCCTTTGGGATATGCAGAAATAATCTATACGCCAACCAACGTTCTTGGCCCTTGCGTTGAACATATAAGACCACCATGTATATGCATCCTTTTCGTCCGGGTAAAGAAACCTGAATGTATCGATAAAGCCCGAATCTAAAAGCTCGGTAAATTTGCCTCTCTCTTCATCGGTGAAGCCCGCACTTTTGTGGTTTGAGGAGGGATTTTTAAGGTCTATTTCATTATGTGCCACATTCATATCCCCACATACTATTACCGGCTTTAAAGCATCCAGGGTTTTCAAATATACCCTAAAGGCATCCTCCCACTCCACTCTGTAAGGGAGCCTCTCTAAAGCCCTTTTTGCATTGGGAGTATAGACGTTAACAAGATAAAAATTTTGAAATTCGAGGGTGATAGTCCTTCCCTCACTGTCGTGCTCTTCTATACCAATGCCGTTTTTCCAGGAAACAGGCTCTTTTTTTGTGAATACGGCAGTACCTGAATAACCTTTTTTGACTGCGTAATTCCAGTATTGGTGATAGCCGGGAAGCTCAAGTTCAATTTGGCCTTCCTGCAGCTTGCTTTCCTGAATACAAAATACATCAGCATCAACATCTTTGAAAAAATCCATAAAACCCTTGCCCATGCAGGCCCTTAAGCCATTAACATTCCATGAAACCATTTTAATCATATAGCACCTCAGTATAATTTTAAATTCATATAAAAAGTGGTTACCACTTTTTATAAATGACTAATCAGTAGAATTTTCTACGCCATGCTTTTATAGTTCACTGCCTATAACAAGACTATATTTACTATAACAAACTTTAGGCAACAAAATAACTGAATATTTATAAAATATATTAGCAAAATAAAACCGAATACTATTAGCAATGAGCCGTAATTGTTATTTTACCGTTCCTTGTCTAAAAAATCGAGGTGCTCCCTATGAATGTAAATTTAAAATTGAAGTGTTACAATTGCGAATCGGTAGTGATTGAGATGCCAAGGTCGAAGCTTTCAAAAAAGGAGGGGCTAAATTACTTGTGCGAAAACTGCGGTCATTTTAATGTCCTGAGGCAGGAAAATCTTCATAAGGGTATAGATAGAAGTCCTCTGGTGAATATCTTCGGAATTGACGATAGAGATACGGCATTCTAGCATAAAATTTGCTAATTTGTTATTGACATTACCAGTCACATCTGATATGATATACTACAAAATCTCAAAACAATAATTGCGATGAGGGATACAAGATACATTTGATTGTATAAAGAGAGTCGGTGGCTGGTGTGAACCGACACATGATATGTATGTATAGCTCGGTCCTGAGCATTGCTACTGAAATCTTAAGTAAGATGCAACGTTGACCACGTTATAGTCAGGGTATAATATTATATACTCACTGAGGGTATGCTTTTATGCATACCAAATTAGGGTGGTACCACGTAAGAGTTTAAACCTTTCGTCCCTGCATGATTGCAGGCATGAAAGGTTTTTTAATGTCGTGATTTTGTTCTTGTCTAGGTGTTGAAAGGAGTGGATAAATATGCCAAAGCACTTGCTGTCTGTATTGGTTCATAATCACGCAGGTGTGCTTTCAAGGGTATCGGGATTATTCAGTAGAAGAGGTTTTAACATAGACAGTTTAGCTGTAGGTGTTACTGAGGATTCCCAGGTTTCAAGGATAACTATCGTGGTTGATGGAGACGATTATACTGTGGACCAGGTAACAAAACAGCTCAATAAGCTTGTTGACGTGCTTAAAATAAAACAGTTGGAAAAGGCTGATTCCGTCAGCAGAGAGCTTGCACTGATTAAGGTCACTGCAACTACCGAAACAAGGGCTGAGATAATTCAGATTGTTGAGATTTTCAGGGCTAAGATAGTTGATGTTTCAAAGAATACATTGACAATAGAAGCGGCAGGAAGCTCGGATAAGGTTAATGCTCTGGAGGATATGCTGAAGCAATACGGCATTGTTGAAATAGTCAGAACAGGTACCATTGCTATTGAAAGAGGAAACAAATATATAAAAGTAAATTATAATGAGGAGTGATAATCTATGGCAAAAATGTATTATGATAGTGATTGCAACTTGGGGTTATTGAAAGGAAAGACAGTAGCTATTATAGGATACGGAAGTCAGGGACATGCACATGCACAGAACTTAAAGGACAGCGGTGTTAATGTAGTTGTAGGATTGACTGAAGGGTCTGAAAAGAGACAGCAGGTTATAAATGATGGATTGAAGGTAGTAAATACTGATGAAGCTGCTAAACTTGGCGATGTAATTATGATCCTTGTTCCTGATCAAATTCAGGCAGCTGTTTACGAAGAAAGCATTAAGGCAAACCTTAAGGAAGGCGATGTTTTAATGTTTGCTCACGGATTTAACATTATCTTCAACCAGATAGTGCCGCCTAAATTCGTTGACGTTATAATGGTTGCTCCAAAGGGTCCTGGACATACAGTAAGGAGCCAATACCAGGAAGGAAGAGGGGTTCCTTCAATAATTGCTGTTCATCAGGATGCTTCAGGTAAAGCTAAGGATTATGCACTCGCATATGCTTCTGGTATTGGCGGAGGCAGAGCAGGTATATTGGAAACAACGTTTAGAGAAGAAACAGAAACAGATTTATTTGGTGAGCAGGCTGTTCTTTGCGGTGGTGTTACCGAGCTTATGAAAGCCGGTTTCGAAACTTTGGTAGCGGCAGGTTACCAGCCGGAAATAGCTTACTTCGAGTGTGTACATGAAATGAAGCTGATTGTAGACCTCATCAATCAGGGTGGATTTTCATACATGAGATACTCAATCAGTGATACTGCTGAATACGGGGATTACATGATAGGAAAGAGAATCATCACTGATGAAACCAGAAAAGAAATGAAAAAAGTTCTTACCGAAATACAGAACGGAACATTTGCTTCAAACTGGATTGCAGAGAACAAAGCAGGCGGAAGAGCGGAATTCCTTGCTATAAGAAGAAATGAAACAGAACACCAGGTAGAAAAAGTTGGGGCTGAGCTTAGAAAGATGATGAGTTGGTTAAAGAAATAATAAATACTAAGCTACTTATATATAAAGACTGTTTTTGGATGGGATGGATATCAATCCATCTCACCCGACTATAGTTTAAATTGGTATTAATTTTACATTTGATTTTTTAATAAGATATTTATGAATATGAGATTGATTAATTGAAAGGAGGGGGCAGTATGGCTACCCGTATAAAAATATTCGATACTACGTTAAGAGATGGGGAGCAGACCCCAGGTGTAAACTTAAATATACATGAAAAGTTGGAGATAGCAAAACAACTGGAAAAGTTGGGTGTAGATGTAATAGAAGCCGGCTTTGCCATTGCTTCGCCAGGTGATTTTGAAGCTGTTAAGGCTGTTGCTCAAAATATTAAGAATTCAACTGTTGCCAGTCTTTGCCGTGCGGTTGAAAAAGATATTGACAGGGCATGGGAAGCGGTACAGTTTGCTGCAAGGCCCAGAATTCATACATTTCTTGCAACTTCCGACATTCATATGAAATATAAGCTCAAGATGACGGAGGAAGAGGTCTTCGCAAGAGCTGTAGAGATGGTTAAGTACGCAAAGAAATATTGTGAGGATATTGAATTTTCAGCAGAAGATGCAAGCAGAACCAGAGTAGAATTTTTATATAGGGTTATTGAGGGGGTAATAAACGCCGGTGCAACGGTAGTTAATATTCCCGATACTGTCGGATACTCAACTCCTGAGGAGTTTGGGAGTCTTATTAAAGGCATAAAAAATAATGTTTCCAACATTGATAAGGTTGATGTAAGTGTTCATTGCCACAACGATCTTGGTCTTGCCGTTGCAAATTCCCTTGCAGCTATGGTAAATGGTGCAACCCAGCTGGAATGTACCATAAACGGATTAGGTGAGAGAGCTGGTAATGCATCGATGGAAGAAATTATAATGGGTATCAATACAAGAAAAGATTATTATAATACCTTTGAGCACAAAATTGATACCGTTCAGATTTACAGAACAAGCAAGTTGGTCAGCAGCTTGACAGGTATAAATGTACAGCCCAACAAGGCTATAGTGGGTGCTAATGCATTTGCCCATGAATCAGGAATACATCAGCATGGTGTGTTATCCGAAAAGAGCACATATGAGATAATGACACCGGAATCAATCGGTCTTACTCAAAACCGTATGGTGCTTGGCAAGCTTTCAGGACGTCATGCATTTGAGGAAAGACTGAAGGAGCTCGGGTATTCATTAGGTTCTGATGAAGTTCAAAAGGCCTTTGAACAGTTTAAAAGTCTAGCAGATAAGAAGAAGGAAGTTACCGACAGGGATATTGAAGCCCTAGTTAAGGAAAAAGTATCGGAAATTCCTGAAGTCTTCGAGTTGGAAAGCTTCCAGATCAGCAGTGGCAATAAGGTTATAGCCAATTCTGTAATAAGCTTGAAAAGAAATGGAAATATAATAACTGAGGCAGCTACAGGCGATGGTCCGGTAGATGCAGCCTTTAACGCAATGGATAGGCTTATAGGATTCAGTATGGAACTGGAAGAGTATTCCTTAAAGGCTGTTACCGAAGGAAAAGATGCCCTAGGGGAAGTTACTGTCAAGGTGCTGAAGAATGATAAATTCTTTATCGGCAGAGGTGTAAGCACAGACATTGTTGAGGCAAGTATCAAAGCTTACCTGAATGCAATTAACAGAGTCATCAGTGAACTTGGAGACAGCATTATTGTCGGATAAGAGGATAAAATACAGTTTGAAAATGTAAAATAAAGCTTCGAAATATAAAAGAGATGGCTATCTGTATAAACTACTTTATACAGATAGCCATCTCTTATTTATTCTGATACAATAACCTGAATGGTTGAGCTTTCCGAGCTGCCAAAGGAATTTGTGAAAACAGATTTGAATGAATATGTACCGGGTTTTTCTGCTGTTATTATCCTCATAACAGTCTGAGAATCAGGCGTGTAATCAGTTCTTCTCATTGAAGAGTTGACACTCCCGTTTTCAAACAGAGTCCACTCCGTTCCGTTATTGCCTCCTGTCATTGTAGAAGTAAGGATAAAGTCTTCTCCAACTCTTACATTGTATTTGTCACTAATTATTAATACATTTCCAGGCTTTCCGGAAGCTTTTATTTGCGTACTCTGGCTTGGAGCTTTGGTATTGATAATAGGCACATCAGTAGTCTTAGAACCTGTTGACGGCGTAGCAGAGATTGGTGTAGTTGAGGCTATAACAGTTGCAGGTTTGGTTTCCCTGACAGGATAATCTCTGACTTGGTTTCTGTCTTTTCCGCTCATTGGGTCATTTATTGCATTACCAGGGGTTGTTTTATTAACGGGTTTGGGTGTTGACAGTTTACTGGTGGCTTTATCCGCTCTGAGTTTAGTATCGTTATCATCTTTAGTTCCGGCTAAACTGGTATCTGTGTCAGGCGTTGATTCTGATGATATGGTATTATTACTGTCATGGTCACCTTCGCCTGAGTCATTATCTGTTGTATTATCTGACACAATACCCGAATCAGGTTCGGTATTGACTTCCGATAAAGTCTTATTATCTGTTGAAATGGGATTGTCTGGTGAAAATACAAGAAAGCCTGCAATAATAAATAAAGCTGTACATCCTGCTAAAATCATATATTTGATGCTTTTGGCTTTATTATTGGGCTTGTAATAATCCTTATATCTTATTTCGTTACCTGTGCTTGAATTAAAAGGCTTATAAATAGAGAGAAACCTGCAGTCCTCAGTCATAATAACAGCTTTGGTACCTTTAATCTCCAGAATAACTCCCAGGCATTCCGTCAAGTTCCAGCCCAAATCCACATTTTTAATATATCCTTTTATTATTTCAAGCCTGCTTTTCATTATTAGACAAAGGGCTATAACATACTTAGGATTTTCCTTGATTATTTTTCTGTCGGTTTCATCGGCTTGAATATAACCGAACTCAATTCTATTTGATGACATTGCCTTAATAAACTCGTTTGAGTTTGACAGGTCTTTTGCCAATCTTACTGCACGTTTTATCAGATGAGGGTTTTTAGGAGTGGAAGCGAGCAAATTCTCTAATGTTATTCCCAATTTCCACAAATCATTTTTGAAGAGAGAGAGTTCCTCGCTTAACTCGCAATTATTGTTATAACAATTATCGTTAAAAATGCCATTGCTTTGAGAGCTTGCCTGTGCACTCCTTATGAGAACATCCCTTACAGACTTTTTAATATTTCTTTCAGCATACTCGTAGAAATCGTGGTGACTTCCAATATTAAAATTATCAATAGAGTAGTTGAAAGCCATAAGCCCTAGATTGAACTCGTCACTGTTTTTTGTCACAGCAGATTTACCAAATGCGTTGCCTACAACTCTGATTATAAAATCCTTATTATCTTCAATAAATTTCTGCCTAAGGTCTGAAGAACCATTTTTAATTCTTTGTAGAACAATATCAATAGATTCCATAGCTTTATTCCTTCTCTAATTTATATAAGGTGAGATTATTATAATTATATAATATTTCATGGGAAAGATAATAGTTATTT
>NZ_DATCTU010000114.1 GCF_036567765.1 Pseudobacteroides sp. | reverse complement strand
AAACTGGATGCAGGGTAAAGTTGGGCTTAGGAGTGTATGGTTGAAGGCAACATATGGAATGACAGGAGCTGATAAAGGCGGAATTCTTGGCGGTGCTTTTGATGAGATAACTAATTTCCCAAAGGCAATTAAAGAAATACTTAATTCCATATGGATGTTACTCAAGAACCCAAAGAATACTCTGGAAACTATCGGCTTTTTGTGTAAGGCGATGTGCCCTAGTCCGCTACTCTTCACTGAAGAAAAGAAAATGTTTGTAAACCTTATAAAGGAAATGATTTCAACATTTGCAGAAAAGTTTGGTATGGCGGACAGCTATGAAAAGGGTAAGATGATTGGCGAAGCAATATCATTTGTATTGTCGTTCTTTGTTTCTGGTGCGGGGGTAGTGAAAGCACTCAGGATACTTGACTTGCTGAGGGAATGTAAGGTGCTATCAAAAGTGTGTGTTAAGGTTGCGGATAAAGCTATAGCATGGGAAGAGAATATTTTCCTTGTCACTGAATTATTACTTTTAAAATCAATTATCTTCAAAAAATTACCGTAAAAACCGTATGTTTTTTGTATTTATTCACTGATTTTTCTACTCTGCAAGGGAGGTGTAATGCACTCTATTTGCCAAAACCTATTAGTATGAGGTAGGACTTAAAAGTATATTTATAGTATTATGTGCCAATAATACCATCATAAAATATGGATGGTGATTACTTGAGTACATTGATGAAAAGTATTATGAAAATTTTTCAATATAAAGAACCAAAAAACAACTCAAATTTTGAACTTTTAGAAAATGAGTATGAAGGGTTGAAAAGTGAAGATATTGAAGCTCCTGTGCCTAA
The DNA here is from genome assembly GCF_036567765.1 of Pseudobacteroides sp. Classification (NCBI taxonomy): domain Bacteria; kingdom Bacillati; phylum Bacillota; class Clostridia; order Eubacteriales; family Oscillospiraceae; genus Pseudobacteroides; species Pseudobacteroides sp. The sequence goes on along the minus strand of NZ_DATCTU010000114.1, from coordinate 9,817 downwards.
TAATCAAAATGAAAATCCGAAAGAAGATAAATCAAGAAAATTTAAAAAGCCTTTGCATATAAAAGAATGGAATGAAGTTAAAGAAGAAAGTGAAAATCAACCTGCAACCCCTGAAAATCTTGTTGATTTTTCACTTCAGGTAAACCTCCAAAGGATTAAAAAGGAATTCAGACTGCCTAAAAATAATGACATTGTTTTAAGAGAGTTCAAGGTAGCGGGAAATACAGATGCATGTATTGTTTTTGTGGATGGAATGATTGATAAAAACATTATCAACGACTATATACTGCGTCCGCTTATGAAGGAGGAAAATTTTGCGAAATTCCATGATGGGTGTCTACTAAAATATATTGCTGATAATGTTATATCTGTCAATGACCTCTACAAAGCAAAGGAATACCAAACTGAAATAATACCAAAGCTTCTAAATGGCCTTACAGCACTTTTTGTTGAAGGCTGCGAGGAATGCTTGCTGATCGAAAGCAAAGGATATGAAAAGAGAAGCGTTGATAAACCTGTGGCAGAAAATGTTATAAGCGGTCCACAGGAGGCATTTACCGAAAACCTGCGTACCAATATTACATTAATACGGCGCATGCTGAAAAATAAAGAGCTTGTAACTGAGATTCTTCCTATAGGTGGGATGAATAATTCAAGCTGTGCATTAATGTACCTTGATGGTGTCACTTCTCCAGAATTGGTGAAAGAAGTAAAAAAAAGAATCTGTAGCATTAAATCAGACTTTATTATGGGTAATGGGATGCTGGAGCAGTTCATTGAAGACATGCCGTTTATGATTTTTCCACAGGTTTTAAATACAGAACGTCCTGATAGGGCGGTATCTTTCCTCATGGAAGGCCAGGCGGTTATTTTAACTGAAGGCTCACCGCTTGCCAGTACAGTACCTGTTACTTTTTTTACATTTTTGCATACTTCGGAGGATTCGTTCTCAAGATGGCAGTATGGGACATTTTTAAGGTTAATAAGGTTTTTTGCTTTGATGCTAGCCATATTTTTACCAGGTCTGTATGTTGCATTGATACTATATCATAGAGAAATGATACCTACTGATTTGCTTGCTTCAATTATAAAAGCAGAAGAAAACGTACCATTTCCCACAATAGTTGAAGTAATGATTATGGAGTTATCCTTTGAGCTCATAAGAGAAGCAGGAATAAGGGTACCGGGCATAATCGGCACAACTTTAGGTATTATTGGAGCCTTGATACTGGGGCAGGCGGCTGTTGCAGCCAATATCGTAAGCCCGATTCTGATAATTATTGTTGCCATAACGGGTCTTGGAAATTTTGCCATACCTTCAAATTCGCTTGCATCAGGAGTAAGAATACTGCGGTTTGCTTTTATTCTTTTGGGAGTAATTGCAGGGTTTTACGGTATCTCTGCTGGAATTGCAGTTTTAGGCGGGTATTTATGCAGTATGAAATCCTTTGGGGTACCATTCCTTTCACCGGTTGCTCCAAAATCAGCAAAAAGCAAGGATGTTTTCCTGAGACAGCCAATCTGGAAGCAAGAGGACAGGCCAGACTATATGAACACGCAAAACAGAAAAATGCAGCCACATATAGCAAGGGGTTGGATTGGGAAGAAAGGGGACAATAAAGAATGATTAAGGAAGGAAAATTGGGACTCCATGAAGCTGTTTGCCTCACGACCATAGTTATAACTTCAAATGTATTTTATACCAGTCCAGGATTTTTAATGCATATTTTAGGAACTATAAGCTGGTGTTCGGCTTTAATATCGGCGGCGACAGCGGCAATTGGCTTTACTATTATATGCTTACTGCTGAAACGCTATCCCGGGAAAAATATTATTGAGATTTTTAATATAACAGTAGGAAGATATATGGGTTTTATCTTTTCTATTATTTGCTTTTTATCATTGGCACTATTTGCTACTACCACCTTGCGGGAATTTATTGATGTATTGAAAGATTATGCATTCCCATTAAGTGCCACTTCCTACCTTGTAGTTATTTTTGTGGCAACTGTATTAATTTTATGCCGCTTAGGTATAGAGGCAATAGCCCGATTTGCTAAGCTATCGGCATATGCTTTGCTACTTGGCTTAATATTGGTTCTTATTCTTGCAGCGCAGAACTATAATTTAGGTCGCATGTTTCCTCTATTCGGTTATGGTATTGGTAAAACAATGCTGAACGGCTTTAAGAGAAGCTCGTTATTCGGAGAAGTTATTATACTTGCAGTAATTGCCAGGTCACTGCAAGGTACGAAACATATAAAAAAAGCAGGATATATCAGTATTGTGATTTCCGGTATATTAATATCGGCTACACTGTTTTGTTTTACAATTACTTTTCCCTATTACACAGGACAAGAAATAACCTCACCTATGTATGAATTGACGGCTTTAATTAACTATGGAGTTTTTATACAAAGACTTGATCCGATATTTCTTTTTGCATGGTGTATAAGTTCTTTTATTGCAATAACCACATTGTGGTATATATCCTTAAGCACGTATTGTAAAGCCTTTAAGATGCAGGATATGAAACCATTGCTTTTGACGTCAGGTATAATCCTTTTCACACTTACTATGCTTCCAAGAGATATAACAGAGGTTTCAATGGGATATATCCAGTTTTTTAGGGAATATGCATGGATTGTATTTTTTATACTCCCTTTGATTGCACTTATCTCATCATTAATAAGAAGGAAAGGAGTAAAAGCCAATGCATAGACTTATGGCTGTTATTTTACTATTCTGCATGCTTGTATCTATGCTTTCGGCTTGTTCATCGGATGCAAGGGAGATAGATGATTTAGCATATATTGTTGCAATAGGAATAGAAAAGGGTGTAACTGATAAAGGGCGTCTTACGGTTGAATTTCCTACAATGCATGACCAAACAAGTGGTGGGACCAGTGTGTCAACGGGAAGCAGTACAGGAGGACAGGGCGGATATGAGACTGTTACTGTTGATGCACCTTCCTTTTATGCAGGGATGGATTTACTGGATACTATAATGCCACGGCATATAAATTTTCAGCATATAAAATTTATTGTGATATCGGAAGAACTTGCACGAAGCGGTTTGGTTGGTGAATTTCTTGCCCCTTTGATAAGGTTCAGAGAGGTCAGAAGAACAACTAATGTACTGGTATCAAGGTGTTCCCCTATGGATTTCCTAAAGGCAAATAAACCTCTTATTGGTTCTGCAGCTTCAAAGGCGATGGATGATTTACTTGCTGCACCTTCTGATACAGGCTATTTTCCTCTCGTATCGTTAAATGATTTTTATGATGATCTTAAAGCTACATATAACCAGCCTATAGCAACACTGGCTTCATTGAACACGGACAATAATTTCAAGCAGCAGGGAAGCAAATGGGGAACAGAATTTAAGCCTGCAGGGGAGGAGTATGCAGGGGAGATACCTAAAACAGGAGGCAGCAAGATAGAACTGTTTGGTACTGCTGTATTTGACGGGGATATGATGGTAGGCGAACTTAACGGTGAGGAAACAAGGCTGATGCTGATGGCAAGAGGGGAGTATGAAAATGGCAAATTTACAATACAGGACCCTGAAAAGCCTGAATTGGTAGTTCCTCTGGAAATACGTCCGGCACGGAAGCCAGAAATAAAAATAAAGCTGCAGAATGACAAGCCGATTATTAATTTGACATTGTACCTTGAAGGGGATATTCTGGCAATACAAAGCAGGATTAATTACGAAAGTAAGGATTTAAAGCCACTTTTGGAAAAATCATTTGAAGCTTATATAAAAACACGATTGGACAATCTTATGGGAAAATGCAAGACGCTTAAAGCGGATGTATTTAAATTTGGCTTTGTAGCAGCAAGGCAATTTTTTACCATACAGGAATGGGAGAAATATAATTGGATATCCCAATTTGAAAAAGCAGAAATTAATACCAATGTCAGGTTTGTAATAAGGCGTACAGGTACTATGATGAGAAGTTCGCATATAATAACAACGAAAGGAAAGGAATAAATGAAGTATATTTTAGTGCTTATTGTAATCATGCCGTCTATTTATGTTTGCAGCTATATTAAAAATACATGGACGAAAAATAAGCTATCAGCTATAGGAGCGGCAATAATGGCACTGTTGTCAATTGCTTTTCCTATATATGCACTATTTAGGCCATTTAATTAATATGCGGCTTAGAATATAATTTAGAAAAATGATGTATTTTCATTAATGTAAATAATACTATTGAGCAAGCATATATACCTGAAGAAGATGAAAGTAAAATTAGCAAGAGAATGTTTGATATATTGGACAAAATGCTTTATTGCACAGTAGGTAGAGAAATTTTACTTCCTCTTACCTCAGATGAAATTGGACATGAAAACAAAAGGTATATCCTTAAGGATTACAATCTTTCATTACCAAGAAAATCACTAACATTCACTGTTGAACGAAAGGAAGATGAATATAAACTGACTCTCTGGCCGTTTGACGATAATCTGTTTGAGTCTTTAGTAGATTAGGAAAGGAGTTGTATATACTATGACAAAAAATGTTTCTGTCATACCAGCAAGACAGGTACATACAGCCAAAGGCATACCTGTGCTGTTAAGGAAAAGGGTATGTGCATACTGTCGTGTCAGCACCGACACCGAGGAGCAATTGTCAAGTTATGAGGCACAGGTTGAGTATTACACCAATTACATATAGGGCAAGCCAGAGTGGGATTTCGTGGATGTATACGCGGATGAGAAAGTTAAGCCGGATAAGTTTCATTTTTATAATCCGATGGCATATAGAAATATTTCATTACAAAATTCCCCCATCCTGAAAATTTTCTTGTTAAAGGAATAAAGAGAGTACCTTCTATAATTTGATGAATAGATTTTTTCCACTTATATAATATGCAGGAGAAATCAATCCGGTACTCATATGATTGTAAACGCCCAAAGCAGGACGAATATCACATTAATAATAAAAAACATATTATGCTTTGTAGGCTGTTCTTGTGAATGTATTTCACCTTCTAATAATGGGAGGAAAGAATATGGATTTATTCACCAATTCATACTGGAACATAAGAAAAAGTGTATGGAAGGAATTGTTAATTACTGCATTTATGACCTGAAATACGGCGATGTCTATGGAGATAAAAATACAGATGCAATATTTCTTATAGGTGAAATTGTAGAATATAAAGGTGCTACCTATACGGATAAGATTATTCTTATCATTCAAGACAGCAGGACAGGTATGTTTTCTGGAGTACCCCTTGAGAGTGGCCTGGGAAATAGGCCGAGACTATTTTTGGGAGATTTCAATAATGATGGTATTTGTGAAATGTTTATTCGTATTGATGCCGAAAATGTAGTAGCCCCCGGAGCCTTCTACATATTTTCCTATAAATGCTCAATATTAAGGTTGATTTTTGACTATAAAGAGTTTAATAACCAAAGTAAATTTAAAACTACATACTTGGATGGGAATAGGGTTGAAATAGCCGGCTATGGCTGCAACAACCAGGCCGATGGGTGAAGCTATTAGCTGTCATCGCTTTCAGGGATTGCGCCCTCTTCAGCCACCCAGCTTGCAGTTCCTTTGGTTGCAACCACTGGAATCTGCTTGTCACCTGACGCCGTATTGATAATGGTTGCAAGACCCCTCATGATATTCACATCTTCAAGTGCGGAAATCAACGTCTTTTTATACTCGTCTGGAACAAGGTAGCCTCCTTCAGAGTCAGTCCCAATCTGAAGGGCATTTAAAACATCATAGCTGTTCTTGCTCCTCATGTTTTTCCAAAAAGCATCGGTATAGTTTTTTGAAGCTCTGCCCGTTTTCTCAGTTTCCTGCTGGCCTACCTCCTGTTTGACAGCACTCCTTACAGGCTTTGAAGCTCCATCTCCATTTTCTGCTGGCTCCAAAGCTTCAATTTCCCTTCTCATAAGGACAATATCTTCTTCCATCTTTTCAGACTGGTTCAAGTCCTCGGCTGTCATACTGCCTTCACGCTCATTTAAAAAAGCCTTAGCGGATTCCCAAAGCTTGTTCCTTTTTTCAGTCAATTCAATTATTTTCGACATCTCCATTACCTCCATTTTTTTGTAGTGTTTAGAAGTTCAAGCCTTCTGTGTAGGTTCTGCACATCAACCCTGCCCTTTAGTTCCTCAGCAGAGGTAATAAAACTTGTGATAAGAGCGTCCTCGTGGCTTGAGTCAATCCTTAAAAATGCTTTTGTTTCCTCAAGTGAAATCAAATTTACCGCCTCCCTTTGTCTTTTTCTCCTTTATTCATCGACCAGCATCAAGCCCGAGGCCTTGAGCTTTGTTAACAAGGAATTGAAGTCAGACCTTAAATCAGCAATTGTGCTTGCAGAACTGTCTGCCTGGTTTGCAGCGGGTTTTAACGCTGTTCCGTCAAAGGTCAGTTTCCCTTCATCAACAACACTGATTTCTCCGCCTACTACAAACACATCTCCGTCATCCTTGTGATAGTTTTTAGTTGTATTCATAACCTGTCACCTACGCTTTCATCTGAAGCACCTTGACCGCTTCAGCAAGTGTCAGCTTTCCGTCAACCCTCTGTGTAGCCCTGAATCCTACCTGACCGTTAACAGCATAAAGCTCATTGAGCCTTTGGAAGCTCCTGCCCTGCCTGTCAGCAATCCAGTAATATTTGAAGTCACCAAAGGCAATCGCCTTAGCTGCTGCCTGGATTGTCGGAACAGAAGATGAAGTTTTTACAGGCTTGTTTAAAACGGTATCCGGCTGTCCTGCCTGAACAGCAGGCTGCCACAAGTACTGCCCGGTTCCATCCTTCAGCTTTCTTATAGCCTTGATGGTTGAATCGTTCATAAGCCATGCGGCATTATTCCTGTATGGCTCACGGAGAGAATAGTACAGGTCGATGATTTCATCAAAGGTAATTGCTGTGGAGGATGCGGCTATAACTCCTACCTCTCCGCTTCCTATTAGCCCCGTTGGTTTTGCGGTTCCGTTTCCGTTTATAAAGGCGGCTTCCTCCGCAGCTCCAACCCTTCTTGCAAACTCCTTGGAGATATATCCCTCAAGGTTGAACACATTATCATTCAAAAGCTCCTCTGAAACCTTGATCATGGTTGCAACCTTGTGTGCGCCAAGAGTAATCAGTATTGTTCACATCGTAAACTATATAATGATTTCAAGCTGTTTCTGTTTATTCAAAATCAGGATATCCACTAACTTGTAATAAATTTTTTATTTACATAGTTCAGAAACAAAAACAAGTTGGATATTTTTATCATCAAATTCAGAAAGCATTTCAGAAATTGCATCTGCTGTCGGTTTCCCCCCTTCTGTTCCAACATGCCCAATTGCAACTGCTTCTCCTCTTTTTAATGCTATATCTCCAGCCTTTCGCAACTGCTTAAGAATATAGGCTTTTGGTTTGTTACCATCTAAAAAAACATCTCTGTCATAACAAAGAATACCTCTATCATTGGCGATTTTCTTTGCTATAGGATGGTCTTCCGCCCGGCTATCCACGAAATATAAATTCTTTTCTTTAATTATATCCAAAATGCTTGATATTACATGTTCTTCATTGGCCGCCTTGGAGCCCATATGTATATTAGCCCCAACTGCATAAGGAATATTTTCAAAAGCATCCAAAGTAATTTGCTTTATTTCATCATTTTTCATATTTGCTAATATTGGCCTTGGTCCAACCCAGCTTAAAGGAGCATTTTTTGCTTCTAAAGGTAGATGAACAATAACTTCATACCCTTTTTTGTGTGCATTTGATGCATCTGCAGCGGAGTAAGTAAGAAACGGCATTACTGCAAAGGTTAGGTGTCTTTTTATTGACATCATTTCGTCAATGCCTTTACGGTTTTGACCGAAATCATCTATTATGATTGCCAATTTACCTTTCTGAACCAATGGTTTTGATATATCCTGTTTAATCGTGTTTACTGATGTAGTAAAGTCATGCGTTCCGAAATCTTTATTAAAATAATAGTAGGCAAAAGTAATGGAGGAGACTGCAACAATTGTTATCGTAAGAAATATTCTAAAAGTCCTTTTGGTAATGACTATCAGGCAATTAAATCTCTTCATTCTATGTAATCTCTCTTTCCATAAGATTTTCTATGTGAGCTAAATAAACTATCCCCTAAATACCCTTTCCTCTTCTTTAAGGTATTTTTCGACACCGATAACAATTGCATTAGCAATACCTTCTCTAAATTCATCCTTAAGTAATAGTTCTCTTTCTCTGGCATTTGAAAGAAATACCGTTTCGATTAGAATACCAGGTATAGACGAGCACTTTAATAAGTATAAAGTATCAGTTTTTTGAGGATCATGAGTTGTTCTCTTTTTACCTTCTATAATCATGCTGTTTAAAGCTCTCTGCACAAAGTAGGCCAGTTCCTTATTTTGAGTAAATTTTTCATTATAAAGTACAATAGCCCCGTCTGCATCAAGATTTTTTAAATGGCAATTACCATGAATACTTAAGAAAAGTTGGGCATTACTTTTGTTTATTATATTTGCCCGAGCTTTTAAATCCCTCTGATGTCTATTGCCTGTTCCTTCATAAAGTTTATCTAAAGAAACATCAGCATTCCTTGTCAGAACTACAGTATAGCCCCTCGCTTCTAAAGTAGCCTTTACCCTTTTAGCAATATCGAGATTTATATCCTTTTCTAATAAATTATTACTTGAAGTCCCTCCATCAATTCCACCGTGCCCAGGGTCTACAATGATTACTCCATTTTTGGGGTCATTGAACAAATCTGTTTTTATACTCGAAAATTTGTAGATACAAATCACCATTATAAGAATTACTGAAAGTAAAACTGTAACTGATATAAGAAATCCTTTTTTATTTATGATTATCATTTTGGTTTTCACTGTACATCTCGCAATTTTTATAACTATAGATATTCTATTCTTGAAAATTTAAGATATGTAGATTTTTTGACAGACAATACAAATATGCTGTTGCTTATTCAGCAAAACCAGCAGTGCATTTTTTATGTTATACGTGTATTACGGTTGACCATGGAACATTTAAAATTTTTCATGGCAATTGTATCTTTTCATTAGATCATCTTTGCTCTACAAGGAATACAACCTCAATGGTGTCATTATGCCCAATTTCAATATGAGAAAGGGTCTTAAGCATTAGTTCATACAGTATTGTTAAAAACATCGCAACTAATATTGTTGAGAAGGTAATTGAGTTTGGTAATGAATTCGGAGTTGTAAAGTTCTCTGGGTTTGCAAGAAAGGCAATTGATTTATCAGCAGACAAAAATGATATTATTAATGCAATAAAATCAGCTGATGGATACAATAGTACAGATATCCTATGTGGACTTAAAGAAGGAGAAGCGATAATATTAAACAGTAAATGCGACAAGTATCTTCTTCTGTTGTCTGATGGAGGAGATAATAATAATAGTTATACTCAAATTATTGAGTATGCAAAAACCTTGGCAAGCAAGAAAATTAAGGTTTTGTGTGTATCAATAGGTAAGTCGCAGCTTCTTAATGAAATTGCTAGTATTACAGGTGGAAGGTGTTATTCTGTTTATACGGGCGGTGATATTGATTTGCAAATATCAAATATTGTTAGCCAAATAATTGAGCAACTGAAATTTGGTACTAATCTTCCACAAGAAAGAAAATCGCCTGGTAAGAAGTTACCACCAAATACACCTCCAAATCAACCAATAAAGTTGCCGATTCAGACATATGGGTGTATAAGCTATGCAGGAGAAATTGATGCTTACGAGTTTACACCTGATGAGACGAAGATTTACTGCATAAGCAGTATTGGAGAAACAGATACTGA
>NZ_DATCTU010000113.1 GCF_036567765.1 Pseudobacteroides sp. | reverse complement strand
GGTTTTGCAGTAAAACGTTTGCGTTTGAGCTTTCGCTTAACATGCAGTTTCTGAGAACTTTGCCATAGCCTAACCAGAAAATCATAATAACTGGCAACAGCAGGTGCAGAGCCTTCAAAGCCGCACAAGTCAAAATATAGTGGGTCAGAAGCTGCCTCGGAAGCCCAATTTGTGATAGAATAATTCTGTCTATCGAGCATTAATACAAGGGATCTTATAATTCCTTGCTGATTTTTGGCTGGGCGGCCTAAATCAGGATATAGAGGCTTGATAACAGGAAGTAGGCTATCTAGGTTGAGCAGGTAGAGTTTGGAGATGCTCTTGTCCAGTTTAGATACCCTACTTTTTTGTATGGCAAAATGAAATAAGAGCTTGAGTCTCAATGTGTGCTGGTAACTTTCATGTGAAGTCCAATGTCGTAACATATATCGCCTCCAGAATCAGATTGTGTGGAAAAAGTATCCATGTAATTCCATTTTTGGAGACGTGGGGATTTGTCAAGGTGGCATGATACCATATAAGCATAATTATGGAAATTATGGCTGGAAATTTTAATAAAATTTTAACTGATTTGTGGGGGTGAAAAAGAAAAGTTAACTCTCAAAAGTCAGATAAATAAAGCCCTCGGAGTTTCCGAGAGCATACGAATAAATAAGGAGAGGGAAGTTTTATGAATAAAACTCGAAAGCTCATATTTGCATGTATTTTGTTTTCAATATTGGGTGTGTTTTTTATAGTATCCTCAATAGTCCAATTTGTGAGCAATAATTTTTTATCTGCAATACTTGATTCAATAGCGGGAATACTTTTTATAGTGGGTGTATTTTATGAGGTTTATAGAATAAAAAAAACTCTATAGAATAATAAAAGGGTGTAATTATGATATTGTATAAGATTAATGAAATTTAGATAATTGGAGAATCATGTATATATGAAAAAAATTTTTAAAATGGTAGGACTTTTAGCTGTTTTTATAGGTGTTTATTATTTTGCTACTATTTTTGTTGGAATAATTATTGGTATAGTGCTTATTATTATTAATTTAGCAACTGGAAATATAGATTTAACAATAAATTTTGAAAATTATTCTGAAAAATATGCATATGTTACGATAATATTTGTAAATATTGTCACAGTATTATTTATGTGGGTTTTATTCAGAATACGTAAAGAGAATATATTTAAGAATTTTAATTTTAACAGAATTAATATGAAAACTATAGGATTGCTCATAATTTCAGCAGTATTAATGCAGTTTTTTTTATCCACATTAGTATCATATGTCGTACAGATAGATGGATTTTCTAATATGGTTACACAGTACACGGAAATTACAGAGCCTTTAATGTTAGGAAATGTCTTAATTGTTATAATTGTTATGGGAATCGTTACCCCAATTTTTGAAGAATTTTTCTTTAGAGGTATTATATATAATGAGCTTCGGAAGAACTTACCTGTGGTAGTTGCATTAATTATTCAAGCTGTTATATTCGCTGCTTTTCACGGAAATATCATTCAGGCTATCTACACAATTATACTAGGTGTCTTGCTTGCACTTATATACAATTGGTACAAATCTATATTGAGCCCTATTATATTTCATTTAGGGTTTAACATTTCTGGTATTGTATTGAGTAAATTCAAAACCATTCAAATCTTTGATAACTACAGAATAGTGTTTCTTATTTTTAGTGCTTTATTCTTAAGTGTTATGTTTATTCCTTTATGGAGAAATAAAACGCAAAATAAAGAAATGACTGCTGTTTAGATTAGTATAGAATAATTAAATAACTATATGAAAAGTGCTTAATCTTTTACATCTGTCTATTGTAAATTCTGTTAAAATCATTAATTATTTGCTCTGACTAACAAAGATCAGTAACACTTTTCAATAGTTTAATAGTACGGATTAGCACTAACACTTTTTAATACATACATTTTGAGATCGAATTATACTAGCTTGTTTATGTATAATTCGTTATATAGTTATTACATTTTCATATATTTGATATTTGCTAGTGAGGTTAGAGTTGTGATATTTAAAAAATACTACTGTATAAAACAATATGATACCGCAGATTGCGGAGCAGCATGTCTTGCAACCATAAGTAAACAATACGGCTTAAAGATACCAATTACAAAAATAAGAGAAGTTGCGGGCACCGATAAGCAAGGTACAAATGCTTATGGGCTAATAAAAGCAGCTGAACAATTAGGATTTACGTCTAAAGCTGTCCGAGGAAATCAGGAAGCTTTTTTTTCAGAATTTCCCCTTCCAGCAATTGCCCATGTAGTAGTTGGTGGAAGCTTGCTTCATTACGTTGTAATTCATAAAATAACAAAAAAACAAGTAATTGTTGCCGATCCTGGAAAAGGCATTGTCAAGTGTACGCCAGAAGATTTTTTCAAAGTTTGGACAGGTGTGCTTATTTTGCTTGCTCCTTCAGCACAATTCAAAAAAGGCAACGAAACAAAAGGAATATTCTCACGTTTTTCTGGCTTATTAGCCCCTCAAAAGAAGTTAATTATAAATATATTTCTAGCATCCCTTATCTATACAATATTAGGGATACTGAGTTCTTTTTATTTTAAATTCATGATGGATGATATACTGCCCAATAATTTAATGAATACATTACATATTGTTTCAGTAGGCATCATTCTTTTAAGCATTTTTAAACTTCTGTTGAATGCATTCAGGTCACACCTGCTTTTATATCTTAGCCAGAAGTTGGACATATCATTAATCCTTGGTTATTATAGCCATGTCCTGCAATTACCCATGAACTTCTTTGGAACACGAAAAGTTGGAGAAATTATATCAAGGTTCATGGATGCTTCAAAGGTGAGGGAAGCTATATCGGGGGCAACACTCACAATAATGATTGATACTCTGATGGCAATAGCAGGTGGAATAATACTTTATTCGCAAAGTTCATTTCTATTTGCCATTGCTTTCATTATGGTTATAGTCTATGCCGTTATTGTATTTTCCTTTAACAAGCCAATAAGAAATATAAATCGGGTACAGATGGAAAACAATGCACAGCTTACATCATATCTGGTTGAGTCCTTAAATGGTATTGAAACTGTCAAAACCTTTAATGCTGAACGCAAGGCAAATATTGAGACAGAGAAAAAGTTTATAAAGCTTTTGAAAAGCATTTTTAAAGGTGGGTGGATAAATAACCTTGAAAATTCGCTGACTGGATTTGTAGCATCGATCGGAGGGATTGTAATCCTTTGGGCAGGAGCGTATAGTGTTATAAAGGGAGATATGTCGGTTGGCCAGCTATTGGCATTTAATGCACTTCTAGCGTATTTTCTTGATCCGATAAAAAATCTGATTAACCTCCAGCCAATGATGCAGACGGCCATAGTTGCTTCTGACAGATTGGGAGAAATATTGGATTTGGAACTTGAGAAGAGTGAAAGCGAAGACAAAAAAATAGCACCAAGTACACTTAAAGGACTGATAGAATTTAAAGAGTTGGATTTTCGTTATGGCACTCGTCAGTTAGTTTTGAAAAATATTAATCTTAAAATAAATAGCGGGGAAAAAATCGCCTTTGTTGGTGAAAGCGGCTCCGGTAAAACAACCTTGGTAAAGCTGTTGTTGAACCTTTATAAATGGGAAAAAGGAGAAATACTTATCAATGGTTACAATGTCAAGGATATAAACATGAATTATCTGCGTGAACGCATTGCATATATTTCTCAGGATATTTTTCTTTTTAGTGGCACCATATATGAGAACCTTACTCTTGGTATAGAAAACCCGGATATGGAAACTGTTATTGAATCTGCAAAAATGGCAAAGGCACATGATTTTATTAACCAGATGCCTTTAAGATATGAAACTATGTTGGAGGAAAACGGTTCCAACCTATCAGGTGGTCAAAAGCAAAGACTAGCTATAACGCGTGCACTTCTAAAAAAGCCTGATATACTGATAATGGACGAAGCCACAAGCAACCTTGACTCCTTAACGGAAAAAGCTATAGAAAAGACTATCAACGAACATACTCATGGCGTTACCACCCTTATAATTGCCCATAGACTTTCCACCATAATGAGGTGCGACAAAATTTATGTTATGGATAAAGGAGAATTTGTGGAAAGTGGAACACATAAAGAACTGATGAATAAAAAGGGTTTGTACTATGAGCTTTGGACGGAACAATTGCCAGAACTATCTGAAAAGTATATAAAAAAGGAAACAGGAATTTCTTTAAATTCCTTCGTTCCATTTGTCCAAGGAGTTTTTGAGTCTGCAGCGGCAAAGGAAGGTGATGGAGAATGAAAACTTACATACAAGACATAAAGGATATGTCTGACAGCAGGGAAATGCTAGAAGCAAAACCTCACTTTTTCATGGCATGGTTTGTATATATACTTTTTGCCATTATCGGTGCAGCGTTGATTTGGGCATACTTTGGAGAAATAGATGACTATGTCAAGGCAAACGGTGCAGTAAGACCAGGAGAAAGGATAAGCACAATAAGGAATGCTATAGCCGGACGAGTAGAAAAGGTTAACATTGAAGAAGGAATGCGAGTCAAAAAAGGCGATGTGCTTTATACCATTGAGGCCAATGGAATTCTTCTTGATAAGGATGAGAAAGTAAAGTTAGTTTCAAGGCTTGAAAAGGAAAACAAAAATCTTCAGAAGTTCAAAAAAAGCGTACTGGAAGAGAAAAACTTTTTTGATCCGGTCAATGCTGATGAGGTTGATTATTATAACCAATTTCAGAAGTATATGACTGATAGGAAAACGAATGTGGAGCAGCTGAATAACTCCAAGCTTGACCTGATGCAGTTAAAAGGTGATGCAAAATCTTCAATGAAAATGGTAGAGGTCAAGCTGAAAAACACAAAAGACGTTTTAAAAAACCTAGAGACTATGCTTGTTTCGGTCGAGAAGAATAAGAACCTGTTTGATAAAGGCAATACTGAGTATCAAAGGAGATATGAGGATTATGAATTTAATATCAACCGATTGAACTCACTATATGAGCAAAAAAGAGATACTTATGAGAGGATTAAAAAGCTTTATGATGCAGGTGGTGTAGCGAGAAAGGAACTGGAGGATGCAAAAAATCAAATGGAACTTGCAAAGCTGGATGCAGATAAATTCAAAAATGAATTTGTTATGAATTTGCAGGATTCAATCAAGCAATCAGAGGAGAGCGTTGGCGAGCTTACCAATTCAATATCAAAATGGAAGACAAGCCTTGATGCATACAACGGTAAGAGCCAAAACACAGAACTGGTGATTGAAAAGTTGCATCTTGATACGCTTGGTCAAATTGAAGATGGCCTGTCCGCAAATAGAATGAACCTTGATAAGGCAAAAAGTGAATTAAAAAACCTTGAACTGAATTTAAAAGAAGCTATTGTAACTTCTCCTATTGATGGTATAGTAAACCTATATACGGAAATAAACCGCGGGGATTTGATTCAAAATGGAATTGATATCGCAGCGATTGTTCCATATACAAGCACCCA
The DNA here is from genome assembly GCF_036567765.1 of Pseudobacteroides sp. Taxonomy (NCBI): domain Bacteria; kingdom Bacillati; phylum Bacillota; class Clostridia; order Eubacteriales; family Oscillospiraceae; genus Pseudobacteroides; species Pseudobacteroides sp. Next base: position 28,195 of record NZ_DATCTU010000113.1, on the reverse strand, counting down.
ATACAAGATTCAACTAATGGTATCAAATAAAGATATCGCAAGCATTAAAGAGGGGCAAAGAATTAAATACCATTTCCTTGCACTTCCATACCGAGAGTATGGTGAGGTGGAGGGCATTGTGAAAAGGATTGGTACGGATGCCAGAGTAGATAAGGAATCAGGATCAAATTTCTATATGGTAGAAGCTACTGTGGATAAAACTGAACTTGAAAGCTACAAAGGAGTCAAAGCCCAAGTTAAGGTTGGAATGGTGTGTGAAGCCCGGGTTGTAACAAAATCACGAAAAATATTGTGGTGGCTTCTTGAAAAGATAAATCTCATTGATTGAAAGGACAGATGAATGTGGTTAAAAATAAGCGTTTTGTTTCAATTACTGTATTAGTTATGTTGGGCATTGCAGCAACAGGTGTATATGCTGCGGGCAGAATCTACACCAATAAATCCCTTGATGACCTTAAGGGATACGTTGATAACAGCAATCTGAATGTTCAGGTTGTTGACAGCGAGCATCAGGTTCTTGAGTCCCGCTATAGTGAAACAATTAAACAGTATAATGACAGTCGAAAGCAAACAGCGTTATTACAAAATCAGCTTGATAGATTGAATCATGATAAAACCTGGTATCCTAAGAAAAAAGAACAACAGCAGATGGTAGAAAAATATCAATTGCAGGTTGAGTATTATAATGTATGCCTGTCAATAAAACAGCTTTTATTGGCTCAAAGCGAACTGGAGGTTGTAAATAAGCAGATATCTGTTGAACAGGAGAAGCTGAATCAAGGAGATTCAACACAGCTTGCTGTTGATGACTTGAATTGCAGGAAGAAAATTGTGCAGGACATAATTATAAGCCTTAATCAAAGTATTGATGAGGGTAAAAATGCTCTAAAATCAAGGCTTAATGAGACTACAGCTGTACAGTTTGACCCTTCGTTTAGCATTCCATCTACGGTTGATGGTTCGGACACCTATTCTTTAGCAACTCTTAGGAAGAAATGCGAGGATAATAATATCGGACTGCTTCAAACAAATGCATATATTGGGTTTCATAGCAGCTTGGTTTCAAGCCTAAGGACATGTGTCGGTGAAAGTGATCCTTCATATGGGACAGCAGTATCTGAACGATCTAAGCTTCAAGCGGATGCAAATGTATTAAAACAGCAAATTGATACCTATGTTGAACAACAGTATAATATTTTTAAACAGGGACTTATTTCTTATTCTACAACTCAGGAACGTAAGGGTATTTTAAATCGCCAATTGGATGTTTTGAAGACTAAATATGATAATGGTGACATAAGCGAGCTTCAGTATTTGTCAGATAAATTCCTTGTTTTAAAAGAATTAAACAATGGTTATAACTCAATTGTTGATAAAATTAATGCAAAAACCATGATAAATTTGATTGAAAATGGGATTATTATTCAGAATAAATAGAAAATATGTTCGATAGGCTGATTGACGCAAAAATTCAAAGTAGTTAACAGCAAAATTCCTGATATCTAGAAAAATCTTGAATTGTTTTTCAAGCCAGTATCCTACTCTCATACAGATTTTACTGGAATTGATGGAGCAGATCAGGAGTTCTTTATTGTGCTATAATAGCCATATATGATTAAAGCCTTTTTTAGTGTCTTGTTTTTATTGTGAATTCCAATTATAAACCACAGTTATGTGGCTATTTTCTGACTTTTTCTTTTATTGAATTAATTACCCTTCACAGGGTATATATAATTTGAATGTTTTTATATAGAGGAGAGAATGATGAAATATAGAAAAGTGGTAAAAGGAATTTTCTTGGAAAGACCAAACAGGTTTATTGCAAGGGTTGTTATAGACGGCAATGAAGAAGTTGTTCATGTAAAAAATACCGGAAGGTGCAGGGAAATATTAAAAAAGGGCACAGAGGTAGTTTTAGAGGAAGCTTTCGGCGAAAAAAGAAAAACAAGATATTCATTAATAGGTGCTTATAAGGGCAGTATGCTCATAAATATAGATTCCCTGATACCTAATACGGTAATAAGTGAGGCAATTAGCAACGGTGAAATAGAGGAGCTTCGAAATATTTCATTTCTTAAAAGAGAGGTAACATTTAGAAAGTCCAGGTTTGACATATATTGTGAGGGCAATGAAAGGAAAATATTTATAGAAGTGAAGGGAGCTACTCTTGAAGTGGACAAGGTGGCAATGTTCCCTGATGCACCTACGGAAAGAGGCACCAAGCATGTATTGGAAATGAAAGAAGCCGTAGAAATGGGGTATGAAGGATATATTATTTTCCTGATACAGATGAAGGGGGTCCGATGCTTTATGCCCAATTCTAAAATGGATTCCAGGTTTTCAGAAGGACTAAAAAAGGCTGCAAGTCATGGGGTGAAAATTCTTGCATTTGATTCTATTGTTGAGGAGGATGGAATAGTATTGGGTGAAAGGATAAATGTGATACTTTAGGATAATTGCTGCTGTTTAAAATAGCTTGACTAAAAGGTGCTGGTATGGTAAAAAATATATTAACAAATAAAACTTAATAAAATCTTCAGGGATAGGTGAAATTCCTTACCGGCGGTAGGCAGTAATGCGAGCCCGCGAGCTTTTATAAAGCAGATCCGGTCAAAGTCCGGAGCCGACAGTAAAGTCTGGATGGAAGAAGAATAAAAATTGTATTATTAAATTCCCTGAAGATATTATCATCAGGGAATTTTTAGATGTTTAGGAAATACTACTACGTATTTTAATCAGGTGGTTTAATTAAAATGGAGACTAATTTGGACATACACGAAAAGTATATGATGAAGGCAATGGAGCTTGCAAAAGGCGGCAGCGGAAAGACAAATCCCAACCCCCTCGTTGGTGCTGTAGTTGTAAAGGATGGAGAAATTGTGGCGGAAGGTTTTCATGAGGTGCTTGGGTGTGCCCACGCAGAAGCAGCTGCAATTTACAATGCCAGGGGTGACATAAGTGGCGGAACCATGTATGTTAACCTTGAGCCCTGCTCCCATTTTGGAAGGACGCCTCCCTGTGCTAATGCAATTGTGCAGGCTGGAATAAAGGAAGTTGTTGTTGCGATGGAGGATCCCAATCCCAAGGTTTCGGGAAGAGGGATAGGAATTCTGAAGGATGCGGGTATAAATGTAATTACCGGCGTGTTGGAAAAAAATGCAAAAAAGTTAAATGAAATTTTTATAAAATATATCACAAAGAAGCAGCCCTTTGTGATAATGAAAACTGCTATGACTCTTGATGGTAAAATTGCTGCAGCTACAGGGGACTCCAAATGGATTACGGGTGAAAAATCAAGGCAGTATGTCCATTTAATAAGAAACAGGGTAGCTTCCATAATGGTAGGTATAAATACAGTACTAAAGGATGATCCTTCGCTGACTACAAGGCTTGAGGGAGAAACAGGAGCCGATTCCGTTAGGGTTATTGTTGACAGCACGGGTAAAATTCCTGAGAAGTCCAGGGTTCTTAATGTTGATTCGGATAAGGGTGTTATTCTCGCCACTACTTCAAAAATACCTAAGGAAAAAGAAGAAGCTCTAATAAAAAAAGGTGTCACAATAATCAAGGCTGACAAAATGGAAAATGGCACCGTTACAGGAGTAGACCTTGCAAAACTTATGGGTGAGCTTTATAAACTGGAAATAGACAGTATATTGTTAGAGGGTGGAGGGACCCTTAATTCATCAGCCCTTCAGTATGGAATTGTAGATAAGGTAATGAGCTTCATATCGCCCAAAATTATAGGCGGGGCCAATGCACCCACGCCTGTTGAAGGTCAAGGCAGGCGGTACATGAAGGATGCTGTTTCGCTGGAGGAAGTTTCCCTTGAAAGGTTTGATGATGATATACTTATAGAAGGGTATGTGAAAAGCAATGTTTACCGGGATTGTTGAGGAATTGGGAAAGGTAAAAAACATATCATACGGCAGCAGATCTATTAAGCTAATGATTAGTTGCAGCAATGTTCTTGAGGGATCAAAGATTGGCGACAGTATAGCAGTTAATGGAGTCTGCCTTACGGTTACCAATATGGGAAACGGGTATTTTGCTGCCGATGTGATGCCTGAGACCCTTAGGAGAACAAGTTTAAGAGATATGGGTATAGGATCGAAGGTAAACCTGGAAAGGGCATTAAGACTCTCAGATAGGCTGGGAGGGCATATTGTCAGCGGTCATATAGATGGCATAGGAACCATAACTCAAATGGAAGAAGAGGATAATTCGGTTTGGTACTCAATAAGGACTGATGGGTATATATTGAAATATATAATACATAAAGGGTCCGTTGCAATTGATGGAACAAGCCTTACTGTGGCTTATATAGATGAGAGCTTATTCAAGGTATCCTTGATACCCCATACACGGCACATGACTGTTTTAGGAGATAAAAAGACTGGAGATATTGTAAATATTGAGGTTGATCAGGTTGCAAAGTATATCGAAAAACTGACTTTGTTCAATGGTGAAAAAACAGAGAGTAAAAGCAATTTGACCATGGACTTTTTGAGGGACAACGGCTTTTTGTGATTTTAGTGTCATAGAGGAGGATGTAAAATGAAATTCAATACAATTGAGGAAGCTATAGAGGAAATAAAAAAAGGTAATATGATAGTTGTTGTTGATGACGAAGACAGAGAGAATGAAGGAGATATTGTCATGGCAGCACAAATGGTCACGCCTCAAAGCATAACCTTTATGGCTACATATGGCAGGGGTATGATTTGTGTTCCGCTAGACGAGTGCCGTGCAAATGAACTGGATTTGCATATGATGGTTGATAACAACAACGAAAATATGAGGACGGCCTTCACTGTCACAGTTGACCACATCACATCAACTACCGGTATTTCGGCGTTTGAGAGGGCTAAAACCATAAAGGAGCTCACAAATTCAGAGGCTAAAAGAGAGGATTTTGTAAGACCTGGGCATGTATTTCCTTTGGTTGCAAAAAATGGAGGAGTATTAAAGCGTGCAGGACACACCGAGGCATCTGTTGATCTCGCAAGGTTGGCAGGACTATACCCAGCAGGACTTATCTGCGAGATAATGAATGATGACGGTACAATGGCAAGGGTTCCTCAGCTTATGGAATATGTGAAGCAGCATGATCTTAAAATAATTACAATAGCACAGCTTATAGAGTACAGGAGAAATACTGAAAAGCTTATAAGAAAGGCTGCTGAGGCTAAAATGCCTACCGCCTTCGGTGAGTTTAAGATAGTAGCTTTTGAAAATTCAATAAGCAAAGAACATCATGTTGCTCTTGTTAAGGGAGATATATCTTCAAGTGAGCCTGTTTTGGTAAGGGTTCATTCGGAATGTCTTACGGGAGATGCGTTTCATTCACTAAGGTGTGACTGCGGTGAACAGTTAAAGGCTGCATTAAAAAGGATATCCGATGAAGGCAGGGGAATAGTTTTATATATGCGGCAGGAAGGCAGGGGTATAGGTCTTGTTAATAAGATAAGGGCATATGAGCTTCAGGATAAGGGCAAGGATACAGTAGAAGCCAATGTTTTACTGGGATTTGCACCTGATTTGAGGGACTATGGAATAGGTGCACAGATACTTTGTGATCTTGGTGTCAAAAAAATCAAGCTTCTTACCAACAATCCCAAAAAGCTTGTAGGCCTTAAAGGATATGGTCTGGAAGTTATTGAAAGAGTACCGCTGCAGATACAGGAAAATGAAGTAAACAGCTTCTATCTTAAAACAAAAAAAGAAAAAATGGGGCATTTATTAGATGATTATAGGGAGGAACAGTAAATGGCAATAAAAACTAATGCAGGAAATCTTATAGCTAAGGATCTTAGATTCGGTGTTGTAATAGGAAGGTTTAACGATTTTATAGGCAGTAAGCTTGTTGGCGGATGTATTGACGGCATTGTAAGGCATGGCGGAACAGAGGAAAACATAGAGCTGACATGGGTTCCGGGTGCTTTTGAGATACCTCTGGCAGCACAGAAACTGGCAAATTCCAAGAGGTTTGATGCTGTTATTTGCCTGGGGGCAGTAATTAGAGGCTCAACTCCTCATTTTGACTATGTTTCTAATGAAGTGTCAAAAGGAATAGCCAAAGTTTCATTAGATACCGGCATTCCTGTAATTTTCGGAGTACTTACGACGGATACAATAGAGCAGGCCATTGAAAGAGCAGGAACAAAGGCGGGAAATAAAGGCTATGACGCAGCTGTAACAGCTATTGAAATGGCTAACTTGATGAAGATTATATAATAGGAGTATTGTTGTAGGAGGGCTGTTGCAAGTTTGTAAGTTTAGGATATGAGATAGCATTGCTATAGAACAATTAAAATTCTGTTTCTCTGACAGAAAGAAAAAAATAAGCCCACCGAAAAAAATCGGCAGGCTTATTTGTGTTTGCAGTAAAATTCTTATAATAATGCTCCTTAAAAAAATTTTGTCAATAACGGAGGAAGTAGAACATGAAAAGGAATAAAATTCGGTGTGCATGGGTTACTGACGATGAAATATATCAAAAATATCACGATTTTGAGTGGGGTAGGCCGGTTCATGATGATAATAAGCTTTTTGAATTTCTTATTCTAGAGGGGATGCAGGCAGGTCTTAGCTGGCTGACTGTTCTCAAAAAGAGGGAAGCATTCAGAAAAGCGTTTGACAATTTTGATATGGATAAGATCATTGAATATGATGATAAAAAATTTGAAGCTCTTATGCAAAATAAAGATATTATCAGAAATAAATTAAAAATAGAATCGGTTAAACAAAATGCAATTTGCTTTAAAAAGATACAAAGCACATACGGAAGCTTTAATTCTTTTATATGGGGATATGTGGATGGTGAACAGATTGTAAATTCATGGAAGCAGTTAGCTGACATTCCTGCCACAACAGAGCTTTCCGATAAAATAAGCAAAGATATGAAAAAGCTTGGTTTTAAGTTTGTAGGTTCTACCATTATATATGCTTTTATGCAGGCAATAGGTATGGTCAATGACCACACAGCAGACTGCTTTTTGTTTCATAAAGAGTAACTGATTTTGTAAAGAAAAATTGATAAATTGTAGTGTTTTCATGCATAAAAAACTACCTCCAATCCTTTGGACGGAGGTAGTTTTTTTATATAAGCATTTTCTTAATTCGGTTCCTTCAATTTCTTTATAAAATCCTCTTGTTCCTGCTTTAAAATAAGAATAAGCTTCTTTAAAAGCTTTGGAGTATTTACATCTGTATAGATAATCTTAAGGCCATACTCAAAATTGTTGGTGTCTTTGGATTTTCTTATAACAGTTGCCTTAAGGTGAAGTTTGATATCGAGGTGAAGCTCGAATTTTAATTCCTGGTATACCGGGAAATCATGTTTGGTGTTGATCATAAGGCCGTTTATACTTATGTTTTTAACAAGGACCAGGTTTTTTTTCTGAGATTCCCCTATTCTTACGTCGGCATAAAATGAAACGGGAAATCGTTCATAAAGCCTCTTATTTGTGATAGTCTCATAGTTGTCTATCTTTAAAGAAAGTTTATTATTGTCCTTATCGATATCTAAAAGATTACAGCTACCCATGTAAACCTCATTGTTAAACTCGCACCCCAAAACCACTGGATCGCCGGGAGAACAGTTAAGAAGTGCGACTTCATCGAATAGTTTTACAGATAGTGTATCGTCAAGAGTTTCGAGTACAATGCTTTTATATAACTTTGTACCGGAACAGTGGCGTATCGATACAATTTCACCGGCTTTTATATTCATCAATATCCCTCCGTATGAATAGAAATCTATTTTAATTTACAGTGTTTAGTATACCATAATGTTAAGTATATCATAATACTGTCAGGCAGCAAAGCTTGATAAAGATTCAAAACTAGCAATATAAGTATTAGTATGTTGGAATTTGGGTATTATATTGTTATTCTACTTTAATAGCTAAATATCCTTCAAAATTATTATCGGAAGGATAACAAATTTTTAATAATTTATTTTTCCCATGATTGTGTGGAAAAAGATTGTTAAAAATTTAATAAAATTGCCCAATTTCTATTGAAAAATGAAATAAAATAATATAGAATAACATTGGCAAAAAATAAAAAAGCCATAAAGTGGGGATTAGTGCTTTAGCTACATAATAGCTGCACGATAGTGATGGAAATATGTTTCACTATTATAACAAATTAACTAATAACATATAGGAGGATGATTTTAATGGCTGTAAAAATAGGTATTAATGGTTTTGGACGTATAGGACGTCTTGTTTTCAGAGCTGCGATTGAAAATCCAAACGTAGAAGTAACTGGTATTAACGACCCATTCATCGATCTCGAATACATGAAATATATGTTGAGATACGATACAGTGCATGGACAGTTCAAAGGTGAAATTTCCGAAGCTGATGGCAAATTGGTTGTAAACGGAAAGAAAATAGCTGTATTCGCTTCAAAGGATCCTGCAGAGATTGCATGGTCAAGCTGTGGAGCTGAATATGTTGTTGAATCAACAGGCGTATTCACAACTACTGAAAAGGCTTCAGCTCACTTCAAAGGCGGAGCAAAGAAAGTTATTATAAGTGCTCCTTCAGCAGATGCTCCAATGTTCGTTATGGGAGTTAACAACGATAAGTACACTAAAGACATGAACGTTGTTTCAAACGCATCATGTACTACAAACTGCTTGGCTCCTTTAGCAAAGGTTATCAATGATAACTTCGGTATAGTTGAAGGCTTAATGACTACTGTACATGCTGTAACAGCTACACAGAAGACTGTTGACGGACCTTCAAACAAAGACTGGAGAGGCGGACGTGGTGCAGGTTTCAACATAATTCCTTCATCCACAGGTGCTGCTAAAGCAGTTGGTAAGGTTATTCCTGAATTAAACGGAAAGCTCACAGGTATGGCATTCAGAGTTCCAACAGCTGACGTTTCAGTTGTTGACCTCACAGTAAGACTTGAAAAAGCTGCATCATATGATGAAATAAAGGCTGCTGTTAAGAAAGCTTCTGAAAATGAATTAAAGGGTATCCTCGGATACACTGAAGATGAAGTTGTTTCATCAGACTTCATTCATGATGCACGTACTTCAATTTTCGATGCAAAAGCAGGTATCGCATTAAACGGCAACTTCGTTAAGCTCGTATCATGGTATGATAATGAGTGGGGTTATTCAAACAAGGTAGTAGACCTCATCATTCACATGTCAAAGGTTGATGCTTAATTAGGAATGGATAACAATCATTTAAGTATTTTATCCATAAGTCAATAAATTGTTGATTAATAGTCCATCCTTCAACCCGACCAGCAGGGAGTGTTTTGGGGTGGACTTTTTAGATATTTCTGATTTATTAAAAGCAATTAATTTATGACTATTTTCATAGGAAGGAATGAATATAATGAGCTATAATAAAAAGTCAATTGAAGATATTGACGTAAAAGGTAAAAAGGTTATTGTCAGAGTTGATTTTAACGTTCCATTGGATGCAAACAAAAATATAACTGATGACAAGAGAATAGTTGGAGCACTTCCTACTATAAAGTATCTTGTTGATAAAGGTGCAAAAACCATTTTGGTATCACACCTTGGGAGGCCAAAGAACGGTTTTGAAGATAAATTCAGCATGAGGCCTACAGCAGTAAGGCTGGGTGAACTTTTGGGCAAGCCCGTTGTTATGGCTTCCGACGTTATCGGTGAAGATGCGAAAGCTAAGGCTGCAGCGTTGAAAGACGGTGAAGTTCTTATGCTTGAAAATGTAAGATTCCATAAGGAAGAAGAAAAGAATGACCCTGCATTTGCAAAAGAGCTTTCAACATTGGCAGAAATATATGTTAATGACGCTTTTGGTACAGCACACAGAGCACATGCGTCAACTGCAGGATTGGCAGATTATCTGCCTGCTGTCTGCGGATACCTTATTCAGAAAGAAATCGATATAATGGGTAAAGCATTATCAAACCCTGCAAGACCTTTTGTCGCAATTTTGGGAGGAGCAAAGGTTTCAGATAAGATAGCGGTTATTGAAAACCTGATAGACAAGGTTGATACACTCATTATAGGCGGCGGTATGGCATATACATTTATAAAGGCACAGGGTAACAATGTCGGTAAATCAATATGTGAAGCCGACAAGCTGGATCTTGCAAAGAGCCTTTTGGATAAAGCAGAAAAGAAGGGCGTTAAGCTTTTGCTTCCTATAGATAACAAAGTAGGAAAAGAATTCAACAACGATACAGAATCAAAGTTTGTATGCTCTACAGAAATACCTGATGATTTTATGGGTCTGGATATTGGGCCAAAATCAATTGAGCTTTTCGCAAATGTATTAAAAGATGCGAAGACAGTGGTATGGAATGGACCAATGGGAGTATTTGAATTCTCCAACTTTGCAATAGGTACTAAGGAAGTTGCTAAAGCTGTTGCTGAGTCAGGAGCTATATCCATCGTAGGTGGAGGAGATTCTGCGGCTGCAGTAGAGCAGCTTGGATATGCTGAAAAGATAACTCATATTTCTACAGGTGGCGGAGCTTCACTGGAGTTCCTTGAAGGAAAAGTACTGCCTGGAATAGATGTATTATTGGATAAATAAGGAGAGATGAAAAATGGCTAGAGTAATAATGGCTGCAGGAAACTGGAAGATGAATAAAACTCCAAATGAAGCTGCAGAATTTGTAGGTGCATTAAAGACAAAAGTTGAAGGAGCTTATTCCGAAGTTGTAGTAGGGGTTCCATTTGTAGCATTATCAGATGTTAAAAAGGCAGCTGCAGGATCAAACGTAAAAGTGGCTGCTCAGAATATGCACTGGGAAGAAAAGGGTGCATTTACAGGTGAAGTATCAGGTCAAATGCTTGCAGAAATGGGCATTGAGTATGTTATAATCGGTCACTCCGAAAGAAGACAATACTTTGCAGAAACTGATGAAACTGTTAATAAAAAAGTTCATTCAGCATTCAAATATGGTTTGACCCCAATAGTATGCTGCGGAGAATCCTTGGCTCAGAGAGAGCAGGGAGTTACAGCTGACCTCGTTAGATTCCAGGTTAAAATTGCACTTTTAGGATTGACAGCAGAACAGGCTAAAAAGACTGTTATAGCTTATGAACCTATCTGGGCTATAGGGACAGGTAAGACTGCAACCAATGAGCAGGCTGAAGAGGTTTGTGCAATAATAAGAGAATGTGTTAAAGAATTATATGGCAGTGAAGTTGCAGAAGCTACAAGAATTCTTTACGGCGGAAGTGTCACTGCTGCAAGTGCACATGATCTGTTCAACATGCCCAACATTGACGGTGGTCTTGTAGGTGGAGCAAGCCTTAAGCTTGATGATTTCGAAAAGATCGTTAAGTACAACGGTTAATTTATATGGAAATAAAACAACCTTCTTCTTTTAATATAGAAGGGGTTGTTTTTGTTAATGTCTAGGAAATTGTGGTGTAATACTGCACCAGAAATATGAATGGAGTGTTTTATAATGAAGGATAAATTGGTTGCATTAATAATATTGGACGGCTTCGGCATAAATCCAAAGGAAGACGGAAATGCCATAAAAGCTGCACATACACCCAATATTGACAGATACTTAAAAGATTATACCAATACCACAATAAAGTGTAGCGGGATGGATGTTGGCCTTCCTACAGGCCAAATGGGAAATTCCGAGGTAGGGCATACAAATATAGGTGCAGGAAGAATTGTATATCAAGAGCTTACCAGAATCACAAAATCCATAGAAGATGGTGACTTTTTTGATAAAAAGGAATTTCTTGATGCAATAGAAAACTGTAAAAAGAATAATACCAAGCTTCATCTGTTTGGGTTGTTATCTGACGGAGGCGTACACAGCCATAATACTCACCTTTATGCATTGATTGAACTGGCGAAAAGACAGGGCCTGAAGGACGTTTATATACACTGTTTCTTTGACGGTAGAGATGTCCCTCCGGATAGCTCAAAGGCTTTTGTTGAAGAGCTGGAAGCAAAGTTAAAAGAAATCGGTACTGGTAAGATTGCATCTGTTATGGGGCGTTACTACTCCATGGATAGAGATAACAGATGGGATAGGGTGCAGATGGCATATGATGTAATGGCATCTGGAAAAGGGCTTACTGCGGCAAGTGCAGGTGAGGCTGTTCAGAACTCCTATGATAAGGGCGAATTTGATGAATTTGTAAAGCCTACTGCTATTATAGAAGGCGGCAAACCTGTTGCACTCATAGATAAGAACGACTCCGTCATATTCTTTAACTTCAGACCGGACAGAGCAAGAGAAATCACAAGAACATTCACTGATGTTGATTTTAAAGGATTTGAAAGAGAAAGAGGATATTTCCCTGTGTTCTTTGTCTGCATGACACAGTATGACAAAACAATAGAAAATGCGATTGTAGCATTTAAGCCTGAATCACTTACAAACACATTTGGAGAATACATAAGCAAGCTTGGACACAAGCAGCTTAGAATTGCGGAAACAGAGAAGTATGCTCATGTTACATTTTTCTTTAACGGCGGTGTTGAGATGGTTTATCCAGGTGAAGACAGGGCTCTTATTCCATCACCAAAGGTTGCAACTTATGATCTGAAGCCTGAAATGAGTGCTTATGAGGTGGCTGACGAGGCCGTTAAGAGAATTAATTCAAAAGAGTATGACGTAATAATATTAAATTTCGCGAACCCTGATATGGTTGGTCATACAGGCGTAATGGAGGCGGCAAAGGCTGCAGTTGAAGCGGTTGATGCATGTGTCGGCAAGGTAGTGGATGCTATACAGGCTCAGGGAGGAGTAGCTCTCATAACAGCAGATCATGGTAATTCAGAGCAAATGATTGATTATGTTACAGGCGGACCGTTTACTGCACACACTACAAATGAAGTTCCTTTAATTGGTATTGGTTTAGGAGAAGCGAAGCTAAAGTCGGGAAGACTTTCGGACCTGACGCCTACAATGCTCGATATAATGGGAGTTGAAAAGCCAAAAGAGATGACAGGAAGTTCGTTGATTGTAAAATAAGTCATTCTATAGTTATATAAATGATTTTCATAAGTATAAATAATAATCCTCCCTAAAATTTCCTATATAATATGAAGAAATAGGATAAACTTTAGGGGGGATTTTTATGTTTAGGAAATACCTAAAGAAGTTTATCGCCCGGGTGCCAGTCGATAGGGCATAAGCCACCTGATTGCAGTGCTTGTAATACTCTCAGCGTTTCATCTACGCTTCTTCCAATATTTAGATCATGAACAACAGAATATTTTACGACACCGTCAGGATCAATGATAAACAAGCCTCTTAATGCAATTCCTGCTTGTTCAATGAGGACACCATATTTTTGAGATACTTCTTTGGTAATATCGGATGCAATTGGGAAATTAATTTTTCCAAGACCGCCATTTTCAACAGGGGTGTGGATCCATGCCTTATGTGAAAATTTACTGTCTATGCTTACTGCAAGAACTTCAGCTCCAGCCTTTTTAAATTCTTCTATTCTTCTGCTCATAGCAGTGATTTCAGTGGGGCATACAAAAGTAAAATCCAATGGGTAGAAGAAAAGTACCAACCATTTTCCTTTATAGTCACCTAGTGATACATTTAAAAAATCTTCGCCTTTTCCATCCACACACTCCATATTAAAATCAGGTGCTTGTACTCCAACAATACGATTCATCCTTGTAAACCTCCTTTAAGTTATATAAGTATTTTTAATTTTTCATGATGTATTTATACCATTTTATTTTCATGTAAAACATCAATGTTACATTTTTGTGTACATGTTAAACAACTTTTCATTCATGCATTAATACATAAAATAAAAAAATGTAATTAATAATAAAAACGGTTAAAAAATTAACAAGCATTTTACAAAATATTATTTACAATTGTCAAGACTTAAGTTATTCTATTAATGTTATATTTTAAGAATGGAAGGAGATTAAGTAATGAAACAGTATTTAGAAATTGAAAGTGTTTACGCTAGAGAAATACTTGACTCAAGAGGTAATCCTACAGTAGAGGTTGAAGTAATAGCAGAAGGCGGATTTTTAGGAAGAGCAGCAGTTCCTTCAGGTGCTTCAACAGGTGCTTTCGAAGCTATAGAATTAAGAGATGGTGATAAAAGCAGATACTTGGGAAAAGGCGTTCAGAAGGCAGTTGATAACGTTAACAACATAATAGCACCTGAAATTGAAGGTATGAACGTGTTTGACCAGGTAGCAATAGATAATGCCATGATTGCTTTGGACGGAACTCCTAACAAAGAAAAATTAGGAGCAAATGCTATTTTAGGAGTATCTATGGCTGCTGCAAAAGCTGCTGCTGAAGCTCTTGGATTAAGCCTTTACCAGTATATAGGCGGTGTAAATGCAAAGGTTCTTCCAGTTCCGATGATGAACATCATCAACGGTGGAAAACATGCTGACAACAGTGTTAACATTCAGGAATTTATGATAATGCCTGTTGGTGCTACAAGCTTCAAGCATGCTCTTCAAATGTGTGCGGAAGTATTCCACAACTTGAAAAAGGTATTAAGCGGCAAAGGTTACAGCACTGCAGTAGGTGATGAAGGCGGATTCGCACCTAACCTTAAGACTGACGAAGAGGCAATTCAAGTTATATTGGAAGCTGTTGAAAAAGCAGGATACAAGCCTGGAGCTGACTTCAGAATTGCTATAGATGCAGCTGCTACTGAAATGTATGAAGAAGCTAAGAAAAAGGGTCAGGAAGGAAGTTACTATTTCTGGAAAGCTGACATAATGAAGACTAAGGAAGAAATGGTCGCTTTCTGGTGTGATTTGGCAAATAAATACCCGATCATATCATTGGAAGACGGCGTTTCAGAGGAAGATTGGGAAGGTTGGAAGATGCTTACTGAAGCAATCGGTTCTAAGATTCAGTTGGTAGGGGACGATCTTTTTGTTACAAATACTGAAAGATTAAAGAGAGGAATCGACCTTGGAGTAGGAAATTCCATACTTATCAAAGTTAACCAGATCGGTACACTCACTGAGACTCTTGATGCTATCCAAATGGCAAACAGAGCAGGTTATACTGCAGTTGTATCACATAGATCAGGTGAAACTGAAGATGCTACAATTTCTGATATAGCTGTTGCTACAAACGCTGGTCAGATTAAGACCGGAGCTCCTTCAAGAACTGACCGTGTTGCAAAATACAACCAGTTATTAAGGATCGAAGAAGAACTTGCTGGTGTAAGCCAGTACCCAGGCCTTGATGCATGGTTCAATCTTAAGAATAAATAATAGCACATTAAAAAAGATGGTGTTGCAAATCTACTATTGAGTAATTTGCAGCACCTCATTTTAATTAAATTATATCAAAAACAATCCATATAATGCTTGTTTTTTGTTTTTATTTATGCTACAATGATAGTTGTCAATTTGCCATGGAGGTGTTTTGTAATGAGTGCAGTAAATATTATTGTGAATATATTTCATATATTGTTCGCCGTTTCGCTAATAGCGGTAGTTTTGTTACAATCAGGTAAGCAAGCGGGTTTATCCGGTTCTATAGCAGGTGGAGCCGAAACCTTTTTCGGTAAAAACAAAGGCAGAACAATAGATGCCTTGTTAAGTAAGTATACAACTGTTGCTGCGGTATTGTTTCTAGTTACCTCAATAGCTTTGGAGTTACTTATAAACAGATAATTGCAGAGTTTACACTGGTTATACAAGACAACTATCATTATTGGTAGTTGTTTTTATTATGTCTAGGAAATTTTCCATTTTCAAAGTATATTGATAAAAGCCAGGGGAACAATAAAAAATAAAAAATATTCGGAAGGGCTAGGTTATTGATGAGTGATATGAGACAGGACAGGAAAAAGAGAATAGTTTCCTTTATGAAGGAAGATGCTTATAAACCTCTTCTTTTTAAAGAACTTGTGGCGGTATTGGACGTTCCCAAGGATGATATTGCTGACTTTGAGAATGTTTTGACCGAGTTGGAACAGGAAGGTAAGATATATAAGACTCGCAGGGATAGATACGGTATACCTGAAAGAATGAGCCTTGTATCAGGGCGTTTGCAGGGAAGTGAGAAAGGGTTTGGTTTTGTGATACCTGATGAGGAAGATACCGATGATGTATTTATCCCTGCCCACTCATTGCATGGAGCTATGCATAACGATAGAGTAATTGCAAGAGTAAATAAGGGTACAGCTCCCGGTAAAAGGTCGGAGGGTGAGATACTGAAGGTATTAAAGAGGGCTAACACCAATGTTGTGGGTACATTTGAGAGCAGCAAGTATTTCGGCTTTGTTATACCAGATGATAAAAGGCTTGGTGCCGATATATTTATTCCAAAGGACGAGGTTAATGGTGCTCAGACAGGTCACAAGGTTGTAGTAGAGCTTATAAAATGGCCTGAGCAGAGAAGAAATGCTGAGGGTAGGATAATTGAAATTATCGGAGATAAGGATGAACCCGGTACAGATATCATTTCTATTATAAAATCACATAACCTTGTGCAGGAATTCAGCGAAGCGGCTTTAAGACAAGCGGAAGGAATAAGCGAGACGGTTCCTGAAGAGGCAATGAATGGGCGTAGGGACCTAAAGGGAATGAGGATGGTAACTATTGACGGGGAAGATGCAAAGGATTTGGATGATGCTGTTTCCGTGCAAAGGCTTCCGGATGGCAATTACAGGCTTGGAGTACATATAGCCGATGTAAGTTATTATGTTACTGAGAACTCACCATTAGATAAGGATGCTTTAAAGAGGGGAACCAGCGTTTATCTTGTAGACAGGGTAATACCCATGCTGCCTAAAAAGCTGTCAAATGGAATATGCAGTTTAAATCCTCAGGTTGACAGGCTTGCATTTACTGTAATGATGGATATTGACAAATTGGGCAGAATCATAAACCACGAAATTTTTGAGAGTGTTATTAATATAGATGAAAGAATGACTTATACAAATGTCTACAAAATTCTGGAAGAGAAGGATGAAGATCTATTACAAAGATATGATTATTTGTTGGATGACTTTAACCTTATGAAGGAATTGGCATTAATACTTAGAAAGAAGCGTTTTTCCAGAGGAGCCATAGACTTTGATTTTGATGAGGCAAAAATAATTCTAAATGATAAGGGAGAGCCTGTTGAAATCAAGAAATATGAATACACGGTTGCAAATCAAATCATAGAAGAGTTTATGCTTATTTGTAACGAGACGGTTGCCGAGCATTTTTACTGGGCAAATGCCCCTTTTGTATATAGAATACATGAAGATCCCGATACGGACAAAGTGCAGCACTTTACCGACTTTTTAGATAAGCTTGGTTATCGCTTGAAAGGTTCGGGAGATCCTCACCCAAAAGCATATCAGGATCTTTTAAGCAAGGTAAAGGGTAAAAAAGAGGAGAGGATTATTAGCACTGTTATGTTAAGGTCCCTCCAGAAAGCACGGTACAGCCATGAAAGTAACGGCCATTTCGGGCTTGCTGCAAAATTCTATTGCCATTTCACTTCCCCTATCAGAAGGTATCCTGACCTTATAATTCACAGGATAATGAAAGAATATATAAAAGGCAATATAAGTGAGAGCAGGGAAGACCGGTTTAATGAAATACTGCCTGAGATTGCGAATCATTGCTCAACCAGGGAGAGAGCAGCAGAGGAAGCTGAGAGGGAGACCGATGATCTTAAGAAGGTTGAATATATGAAAAAGCATGAAGGAGAAGTCTTTGACGGAATAATTTCAAGCGTTACCTCCTTTGGTATGTTTGTTGAACTTGATAACACTATTGAAGGACTTGTAAGAATGGACAACATGGAGGATGACTATTACATTTTTGATGATGAGCGGTATATGTTAATTGGTGAGAGAACCAGAAAAATTTATAGTATCGGGGATTCTGTAAGTGTTCAATTGGCCAAGGCTGATATTGCCAAAAGACAGATAGATTTTGTTCTTTTTGATGGTAAGGACGAAGATGGCAACGGGGAATCTTCGGCTGGCCTATCATATAAAAGAAAGCCTAAAAAGGCCAGAGGCAAATATACGCAAGACAGTGAAACTGACCAGGATATCAGCAAAAAAAACGGCGAAAATTATGAAGGTGCAGATAAACTTGCCAAAGAGGTTATCAAGGCAAAAAGACCGAGAAAGTGGGGCGGCATTGATCGTAAGGTTAAAGCTAGCATCAAAGGTAAAAAGAAGAAAAAGAAAGGCTGAAATTTATGATATTAGTTAGTGCATGCCTTTTGGGTGTCAATTGTAAATATAACGGCGGCAGTAATTGGAATAAAGAGGTTATTCATCTGATTAATAAGGAAGGAGCTGTACCCATATGTCCCGAGCAATTAGGAGGCTTTACTACTCCAAGGCCCAAGACTGAAATCCTCAGGGGTACAGGAGCTGACGTCTTAGACTTACGTTGCCGGGTAACAAGGGAAGACGGTGATGATGTTACAGATGCTTTTATTAAGGGTGCACAAGAGGTATTGAAAATCGCAAAAATGTTGGATGCTAAAAAAGCTGTTCTAAGATCTAAAAGCCCTTCATGCGGTGTAGGATGCATCTACGATGGAACATTTTCCGGACGGTTGGTTGAAGGAAATGGTGTTACGGCAGAGCTTCTCATAAGAAACGGACTGGAAGTAATAAGCGAGAAAGATCTGGAATAACGGACATAAAACTAGGTAAATATATAAGCGAAATAAAATACGGATACTTAAAAAGTATCCGTATTTAAAATTAAATTTGTACTGTTGTAAAGAATGTAAAAATCAGTGAATTTTTAGATATATTATTGTATAAAGTTTTTAATTTCATCACAGAATTTTTCACAATCATCTGAGTGTACATCAACTTTGATTGGTTTTGCAAGATCCAAGCTGAATATTCCCATAATTGACTTTGCATCTACAACATAACGACCTGATGTCAAATCAACATCAAAATCATATTTGTTTACCATATTAACAAAGTCTTTTACATCGTTTATGGACTTTAAAATAATGTTAAATGATTTCATATTACAAACCCCCTTTTCTCTAAATGCTGGTATTACTATATAACAAGTAATTATAATAACAATCTCAAATTAATATTATCCTGTTTTTGGTGTCAAGTCAATGATGATATTGTTAAATCAATCCTAATGTTTTATAATAAAATAGTTGAAATCCAATTGATATAAGGGTTTTAACGCCAATTGTGCATAACTAACAAACTTTTGATTAAAAATATATAAAACGTTATTGAGGATAATTTAATGAGACGAGTTGCTTTTTTTACATTGGGATGTAAAGTAAACCAGTATGAGACCGGAGCCATGTCGGAAATTTTTGAGAATGCCGGCTACCAGGTTGTTGATTTTGATGCTCCAGCGGAGGTTTATGTTATAAACACTTGCACTGTAACGGGTATGAGTGACAGAAAGTCACGAAATGTCATTAGGAAAGCAAAAAAGTGCAACCCTGATTCTTTTGTTATTGTTGTAGGCTGCTACGCCCAAACCTCCCCTGAAGAGGTAGAGAATATCCCAGGGGTTAATATGGTAGTGGGAACAAAGGATAAGGGGAAAATAATAGAGTTTTTGGAGGACATAAAATCAGGAAGCGGCAGAGTTAATTATGTAGGTGATATAAAAGATTTTAAAAATTTTGAAAAACTTGATTTAACCTCATATAAAGATCGGACTCGGGCAATACTAAAGATTCAGGACGGCTGCAACAATTATTGTTCATACTGCATTATACCCTATGCAAGAGGACCTATAAGAAGCAGGGAGAGGGAAGATGTTGTTAATGAGGTAAAAGGTCTCGCACAAAACGGATTTAAAGAGATAGTTCTTACCGGTATTCACTTGGCATCATATGGTAGGGATATCGGATCATCCCTTCTTGAGATTATAAGGGATATTCATGATTTTGACGGAATTGAAAGGATAAGGCTTGGGTCCATAGAGCCCACTATGATAAACATGGAGTTTGTGGAAGCGGTTAAGGGACTTAATAAGCTTTGCCCACATTATCATATATCCCTTCAGAGCGGCTGTGATGAGACCTTAAAAAGAATGAACAGAAAATATGCCACAGAGGAATATAAAAACGTAGTTAAACTTTTAAGGGATAATATACCGGATGTATCCATAACTACAGATATAATGGTAGGGTTTCCGGGGGAGACGGATGCTGAGTTTAATGAAACACTGGTGTTTTTGGAGGAACTATCCCTTGCTAAGATGCATGTGTTTAAATATTCACCTAGGAAGGGCACTGCGGCGGCATCCTTTAAAAATCAGGTGAATGCAGAGAAAAAAGAGGAAAGAAGTACTATCCTCCTAAAGCTTTCTAATAAAAATTTACTGGAGTTCAATAAGAGGATGGAAGGAAGAGTAGTGCCGGTTTTGTTTGAGCAGGAGTCAGGTTTGGAGGAGGGGAACATGGAGGGCTTGACAATGAATTTCTCTCGTGTTATATCTAATGGAAGAAATGATATAAAAGGTCAAATATGTAATGTAAAGCTAATAAAAGCTACGAATGATTATATTTTTGGGGATATTTTATAAGGCAAATGATTATCACCGATAAGTGAATTATGATTGTGATAAGAATAATTTGGGTTAGATAATGTTGTTTAATTAAGGTTCACCATTGTTGCATAATTTATCCTATTGTATTACTATTATATTAATAGTATTTGCATACTATATTTTAATAGTCTAAAAGTTCTATGATTGTTATAGTAATAAATGCCTATTTTTTATGGAAGAGATCTTAATAATATATGCTATAAATCTCGCATTTGGTACCTACCAATGTAAGGGTTTAATTGATTTGATTCAGCACTAAATAATCATACAACACTAAGTAGTTGGGGGAGTGGTTATAAATGGTTAATAACGAAACTATGATGTTCAAAGTTGACAAAGAAAAACTGAATTCTGCACATGAGATATTGACATTGGTATATAAAGCTTTAAAGGAAAAAGGGTATAACCCTATTAACCAGATAGTTGGATACATACTTTCGGGTGATCCTACTTACATAACCAGCCATGACAATGCGAGAAGCATAATAAGACGACTTGAACGGGATGAGCTTTTAGAAGAGATTGTAAGATTCTATCTGGAAGAAAAGAAATAATTTTTTGGGTTTTAAGAGCAGTCTACTATATTAGCTTATTGCTAGGAAATGACTAAAATATTACTTCCGATTTTGAATGTATGTTGAAAGTTAAGTCAACATATAAGCGAAGTTTGTAGCGGAAGTTGTATTTTAGTCATTTCTGTGGTTTTAGAATGTCTTTTTTTGTGTCTATTACAGATAGCCAACTGTAAAGTTATATATCAGTTCGTTATCTCTGTTAAAAGTGGTGATTATCTATGGATTATATAGAGTTGGGTAATACCGGGATAAAGGTATCAAGGCTTTGTTTTGGAGGACTTATAATAGGCCCACTGCAAGCCAATATGTCGGTTGAAGAGGGTGCGAGGGTCATAGCCGATGCCTTTGAAATGGGGGTTAACTTTATTGATACCGCCGAACTATACGGAACATATCCCCATATAAGAGAGGCTATAAGGATTTCAAAATTTAAGCCGGTGGTGGCAAGCAAATCTTATGCCTACAGCAAAGAATCGGCCAGGGACAGCGTAGAAAAAGCCAGGAGAGAAATGGATATTGATGTCCTGGATATTTTTTTGCTTCACGAACAAGAGAGTAGATTGACGCTTAGAGGCCATAAAGATGCCTTGGATTATTACCTTGAACAAAAGGAAAAAGGAATAATAAAAGCAGTTGGTGTATCAACCCATAATGTTGAAGTTGTGGATGCAGCAGCGGATATGCCGGAAATAGACGTAATTCACCCCATAGTAAATAAGGCTGGATTGGGCATTGGTGATGGGACAATAGACGAAATGCTTGCAGCAGTTAGAAAGGCTTTTGAGGCTGGAAAGGGTATATACAGCATGAAGCCTTTAGGAGGGGGCAATCTTCTAAGAAGTTTTGATGAATGTCTTGAATTTGTTTTAAAGCTGCCGTTTATCCATTCTATAGCATTGGGTATGCAGTCCTTAGAGGAAGTCAGGATGAATGTTAGTATTTTTAATAATCAAGAGGTATCTGAGAACATAAGGTATGCTTTGATTAATAAAAAGAGAATACTACATATTGATTATTGGTGTAATGGATGCGGAAACTGCGTGAATCGATGCAGGCAAAAAGCTTTGAAAGTTGCAGATGGAAAAGCTGAAGTGGATATGGACAAGTGTGTTCTGTGCGGGTATTGTTCAGGTGTATGCACTATGTTTGCAATAAAAATAAGATAGAGACGAGTGTTTATAGATATTAAGCTGTAAAGCTAAGTCAGCCCAGTATCTATAACTTACTGGAGGTAAAATGAGAATAATAGGAATTGACTATGGAGATAGGAAAATCGGTGTTGCCATAAGTGATCCATTAGGGATGATTGCACGCGGTGTAGAGACCATCAGGTGGGATTCCGATATCAGAAAACCTTTAAAAAGATTAATTGAGATAATAGCACAGCACCAAGCGGAAAAATGTGTTGTGGGTTTTCCTCGCAATATGAACGGTACCATTGGTGAAAGAGGCGAGAAAACAATGGAATTTATAAATCTGCTCCGAGAACAGTCCAAGCTGGAGGTAATTCCGTGGGATGAGCGGTTAACTACAAAGGCTGCCAACAGGGCAATGCATGATATGGGTATAAAGACATCAAAGAAAAAGGCAATTGAAGATCAGATTGCTGCTGTATATATACTGCAAAACTATTTGGACAGCTTGTAAACTATACTAAGAAATGAATAAAATTACTTCTGATCCTGATATTGTTAATTAGCTATGTATAAAAACAATATATTATGTTAAATATATTTAATGTTTACAATTTAGTGAGAAAATATTGGGAAACTTTTGATACTGTGATATAATTATATTCTGATAAAGGAAAAGGAGGGATAATAATGTCCGAAGAGAGAGATGACGTAGTTGTTCTAGTTGACGAAAACGGAGAAGAAGTTGAATTCGAGCACCTTGATACAATTGAAATGAACGGTAGTGAATATGTTGTTCTTTTACCGGTTGAGATGGAAGAAGAAGAGCAGGAGGAAGAAAGCGATACTGATGAGGTATTAATTCTTAAGATAGAGCATAATGAGGAAGGCGAAGATTCATTTATCAGTGTCGAGGATGAAGTTGAATTAAATATGGTTTTCGAGGAATTCAAAGTCAGAATGGAAGATGAGTTTGATTTTTCAGAATAATATTTACCTAAAATATTTATAGAATACCGAACAAAGGACAATTTATTAAGAATTGATCCTTCTGTTTATAGATGACGAACTGTAAATTAGTTATATAACTTTACAGTTCGTTGTCTATATATGCGGCAAATTATATCAGTATCAGGGGTTTATATAAATTAAATTAAATTTATGGGGGGGAGTTTTATGATTAAAAGAATAATTATTTTGCTTGGTACACTTATGGCTATAGCTTCTATAGCTGCATGTGATGGGGCAAATAATAATATAGTGCCTACCAGTACTCATGTAACATTCACAATGGCCCCATCTTTTACTAGTACGCCTTTTGTGGAACCAACGCCAACGCCTAAAAAAATTAATTTTGTGTTTCCGAAGGAAGGGGAAAGGCCCGTTGCTGTTATGATTGATAACGAAGGTAAAAGGGTGCTGCCTCAGGGTGGACTTGATAAGGCACAGCTGGTTTATGAGATTGCCGTTGAAGGCGGTGAGACCAGATTAATGCCGGTCTTCTGGGGGACCAATCCCGGTATGATCGGGCCTGTCAGGAGCTCAAGGCATTATTACCTTGATTTTGTTATGGAGCATGACGCCATCTATGTGCATTTTGGATGGAGTCCTAGAGCCATGCAAGATATATCCAAATTCAAAATTAACAACATAAATGGCGTTGGCTACGGAGGAGAAGTCTTCTGGGATTTGACAAAGGACAGAAGAAACTGGCAGGACTCATATACATCAATGGAAAATGTGAGGAACTTTATAAAAAAAGCAAAGTACAAGCAGACTACCGATAAAAAGTTGGTTTTTGGCTATAATCAAATGGATGAAAAATTAAATTCAGGAGAAAAGGCGAATAAAATAACGGTAAGGTATAACTCAAGAATATTCAATACATATGAATTTGACGCCTCAAACGACATATATAAGAAGACTCGCAATGGCGAGCCGCATATGGAACGAGTAAGCAAAAAACAGTTGGAGGTTAAGAATATAATTATTCAACATATAGCCAACTATGGAATAAAGGGAGATGATAAAGGAAGGCAGGATTTGAATGATGTGGGAAGCGGAAACGGTTGGTTTATTACATGCGGAGAAGCAATTAAAATCAAATGGGCCAAGAAAGCCAGAAATTCAAAGACAAGCTATACCGATGAAAGCGGCAAACCCATTGAATTAAACCCAGGTCTTACCTGGATACAAATAGTGCCTTTAAATTCGAAAGTTATATTCCAATAATGTATTCAGTAATTAGAAATTATAGCCGAAATATACTATACGAAAAGTGACAGTTTAATCTCTTTTCATTATGTCAAAAATGTAAATTAAATGGGGGATAATATGCATGAAGGGCATAGAAAAAGGCTGAAAGAAAGATTTCTAAAAGAAGGACTGGATAGCTTTGAACCTCATCAGGTACTGGAAATGCTTCTTTTCTATTCCATACCGAGAAAAGACACGAATGAAATTGCACACAGGCTCTTGAAAAAGTTCGGATCACTTTCAGGTGTTTTTGAAGCGGATATAAAGGATATTCATAATACAGAAGGGATTGGTGAAAGCTCCGCATTTCTTCTTGCATTGATACCTTCCATTTCCAGAAGGTATTTTAATGATAAATGGGGAGAAAAGCCTGTGTTGGACAGCTCGGCAAAAGCGGGCCAGTTTGCAGTTTCAATATTTATGGGCAGAACCTATGAAGCATTCTATCTTATTTGTTTAAACAGCCAAAACAGAGTAAACTACTCGGCACTTATTCAGGAAGGGACTATAAACGAATCCCCTGTATACCCTAGGCTTATTGTAGAGACAGCACTAAGGCATCAGGCAAACAGCGTCATTCTTGCACATAACCATCCTGGAGGAAGCATGAATCCATCCCGGGCGGATATTGAGATTACTGAGCGTATTAGAGTTGCTCTAGAAGCAATCTCCATAACGGTTATTGATCATATTATTGTTGCAGGCGACAAATATGTAAGCTTTGCTGAAAAGGGATTGATGAAATAAATAAGGCAATATAAAAAGCCGGCTGTCAGATACTTTTGGTTTAGCCGGCTTTAAAATTGATATTAGTGATTAGAAAGGTTTCTACAATTCATCGATTTTGACATGATCAATATCAAAGTCCTTATTATCGAAGTAATTTTTATTCAGTGCATATCCGAAAGTGGAATCCAGCTTTATCCATTTTCCTTCATCATGAAGATAAATTTCGTTCCATGCATGATATTCCTGACGTTTTCCCGATACATAATTGCCTCGTATGACTTTTGCCTCTATACCGATAGACCTGGACATGGCCGCAAACAAGGTTGAAAAGTCGTAGCATACACCTTTTTTTGTTTTAAAGGTATTTTCTGCTCCGTAGACATCTGTAAAGTCATTTGCCAGCTGTCTGCGATATTTGTCATAATCATACTTTATGTTCTTGGTAATCCAGTTATATATATTTTTAGTTTTATCGCGATCGGTTTTGGAGAGCCTTGTAAGACGTTTGGCAAGATCGGCAATAGCAGGATAGTCGCTTTCAATATCCTTGGTGGGAACCAAGAATCGGTTAACATCAGCAACGTTTTCTACAATTAGCTTAGGGCCATAGGTGTATTTTCTATCCTCAAGATTAACCATGATATTAACTTCATACTGGCCTTTGCCCTCAGTAAACCATATGTTTTCATTGAACTTGCCATTGTCAAGGTCAATATCAAACCATTCCTGATAAGAATCTTTAATAATAAGGGCTTTGATTTTTTGTTTCGAGGTCTGACCGGAGATGTTAATTTTCCCATCAGCCTGTGATGGTAGCTTAATCAAAGATACTCCGTTTTCAGTAATCAGAAGTGGCTCTTCGGCATTCGATACTTGGAAGGGCGTGATGGATAACAAAGAAGTGATGGTAAAAATCAAAAAAAGCTTAATAAAACGGTTCATGATAAATCCCCCTTTTTCGGTTACTCAGCCGTCATAGTTTTAGTTTGGGAATTATCAAGGATTACTTAAGGAGTGTTTCCATTTAAGACAGTAAGACGGGATGAAGTAAATGATCGGAATTACTGCTAATGAAAATGAATTAAAAGCAACATGTACTTTTAATAATAGAAAACTGCATTAAAGACAACCCTTTGAAATTCCCCAATAAACATTAGACCTGTAGTTTTGCGTCCCTTTCTTTCGAAAGGTTTGCCATTGTCGAAAGGGTTTTACATAATTAATAAATGTGAACATAATAAAAGCTCTGATTGACTTGCCAAACAGAGCTGGTATATGCTTTTAAAAGCAATCCTAACACCTTTGGCAACCCGGCTGTCATAGAATAAACCTTAGACCCTTGGGCTTTACGTCCCTATCTTTCGATAGGTTTGTCATTATCAGTATGTTTACTATTTAATTAATTACATAAATCTCCTACAATTATATTTTACTACTTTTTATCGTAAGTTACAATAGGCTTCGACTAATTTATCCA
The DNA here is from genome assembly GCF_036567765.1 of Pseudobacteroides sp. Taxonomy (NCBI): domain Bacteria; kingdom Bacillati; phylum Bacillota; class Clostridia; order Eubacteriales; family Oscillospiraceae; genus Pseudobacteroides; species Pseudobacteroides sp. The sequence continues at coordinate 1,497 of NZ_DATCTU010000113.1, read as the reverse complement.
TATTTATTGTGAAATATATTATTTAGGTGTTTTCTTTTGAGCCTTAAGCATTTCAATGCATAGGAGGAGCCTTCTGTCTTTGGTATCCTCTTTTTTGGCGGATAGAATCCATTCGATATATTCACGCTTATGAGAATATGAAAGCTTGTGAAAAAATTCCTTTTCATTAGGGTTGGTGTGTAATAAATTATCAAGTTCCATTGGGATTTCCACTGCTCTTTCTTCTGTATCCTGAACTATAATTACATGTACTTTGTCACCGGGACCCTTTCCGATTGCGTTTCGGACCTTCTGATTTAATCCGATAAAATGGCATCGGTGTCCCATCTTTGCAAGAGACCCTCTGTACTCATATCCGTCAAAATATGCCTTAACTTTTACCTGGCCTTTTACTCCGAACTCTTTTTCCACATCATAAGGAAATTCTATATACCCGGAATTAAGTGTCTCATGCTTTATTATTTCCGCTTCAAATTCGTATTTTTTCATTAATTATCATCCTTTGACTTATAAAGTGGTGTTTTTATTGAGGATATCAGCCGGAAGCTAAATATTATTATAACCAAAATATAAAGCCATATAGAAGAATACTTAGCGTCGAGCAGCTTTATAACGGCTAATACCAATGCAGCAATTATTATAAAACTGTAAAATATGATCTTTACATAATTCTTTTTTAGCATTTTAATCACCTGTTTCTGTATAGATAGATTAAAAGTGATAAATCTATTACACTTGTCTGTCGCAAATCCCGTTGAACCGTTCGTTATTTGCTTCGCCAAATGTAAGATTAGCAACACTTTTAATCTAGATTATACGTTGTATAAACACATTATATACTTTTTGCAGTGTTTGAGGAAGGTGAAATGTTTAGTTGCTTACGTGCTTGCGAATGAAATTTAAAAAAGAAGCAGTTACTTTTAAATTGACATTTTTGATATTGCTTATATATACTGAATATGGTGTTTGCCACATTTGATATAGAAACGAGTATATTATTCACAAAGGGGTGTATGTACATTATTAGTAGTGAAATAAGAGCTAATATTAAGAAAGCATTGTTATACTCAGCTGATTTATTGGCAGCGATTACACTTTTTTGTAATTTGTTTTTTACTGCAATACATTACACAGACAAGTGGTATATGAAAAATACCAAGGATGTTGAAAGTCAGATAATGGGTTTGCAAATTGTTGGGCTTCTCTTTTACTTGCCGTTATCAATTATAATTACATATATCGTTTTAAATTTACTAGGGAAATTACATTTTGGGTTTAAAATTTTGTTTTTACTTATAAATGCAGGTATATTCCTGTATGTAACGAATTTGGTTCTTTAAACTATAATCAATTTAGTTATACAATTTCCAACTATAGTAAACAAGCGACTTTCGTTTTCTAAAAGTCGCTTGTTTACTATAGTCGGAGTGAGAGGACTCGAACCTCCGGCTTCTTGGTCCCGAACCAAGCGCTCTACCACCTGAGCCACACCCCGAT